>NZ_JBHULY010000006.1:0-189411 GCF_042684665.1 Hyunsoonleella rubra
AATTTACTGATTATCAGTAAGATGAACAACTTTTTTCTTTTAAATCATAATGCACAACGGGTATTTATATACTAAAACTTAATCTGCGATTAGTTATAGTATTGGATAATACTTATTTGTATTTTAATTCTCGTAATTAAGTACTTTGTTTCTGTTTAGAATGTCTCTTGAATCCATTGTAGTTTTAAGCAATTGCATCAATTGTATTTCTTCTTTGGAACGACAAAGTTTTAGATAAGGCTTTTTATGGGTTCCGATACCGTGCTCAGCAGAGACAGAACCACCAAGAGCTGTTAATGGGTTGTAAATAATAGAATTAATTTTATCTGTAAGTTCTATTGTATTGTTGTCCTTACTTATTAAAAAATGAATATTGCCATCGGCTACATGGCCATGGGCGAAAAAGTTGTCGACTTCAGGTATTTCATTTAAAGTCTTAAAAATAGTATCAACATAAGTTCCTATTTCTGAAACAGGAAGGCTTATGTCAAAGTTCTGTACATTATTGCATTGGGAAACTAAAATATCTACATCTTCTCGAATTCTCCAAAACAGCTCTATGTGCTGCATTGATTGCGCTAAAGCAGCATCTAAAATAACTTCATCCATTAAAGCTACTTCTAGCAATGATTCTAATCTTTGTTGGTCTTTTTCATAATCACTGCCCAAACTTTCTATAAGTACATAGTATTTATAGCCATAGGATAAAGGTTTTGAAATATTTGTAGAAGGATCGGTCATGGCTTTGTAATTGCGTTCCCATAATAATTCATAACCACTTAGGGTTCCTGCTACGCCTTCATCTATAAATTTTAAAAATGCTACTACATTTTCAAAATCGTCCATGGCTACAAATGCACTATTTCTACTTTTTGGTTTTTGATGAAGCCTTAATACCGCTTTAGTGATTACTCCTAATGTGCCTTCGGAGCCAATAAATAATTGTTTTAAATCATAACCTGAATTATCTTTTATGATTTTTTTCATAGATGAAATAATAGTTCCATCAGCCAGTACTATTTCCAGTCCTAAAACTAAATTTCTGGTCATTCCATACCGAAAAACACGAAGTCCACCAGCATTTGTTGCAATTACTCCTCCAATTTGAGCGGAACCTTGAGCACCAAAACTCATAGGAAATAATAAGTTTTCTTTTTCTACTTCATGGTGTATCGTTTCTAAGATAACTCCAGATTGTACAGTTATTGTACGGCTGGATAAATCGAATTCTTCAATGTCATTCATTTTTTCCATGCAAATGACTAATTCATCGGCACTAGTTTCTGTACTCCCTGTAAGGTTTGTTAACCCTCCATGTACTACGATGGGTTGGTGGTATTCATGACAAATCTTTAAGATATCTGATACGTCTTGAGTTGTAGATGGAAAAACAACAGCTTTAGCTCTTAAAGGTTCGTCCATTTTCCATATATGCTCATATCTTTCTTTGACACCTTCTCCCAAAAGAACTTTATCTGCTCCAAGTTTCTGTTTAATTTGTTTAATATGTTCTTCAATCATAACCTTAAACTAACTTCTGAATTATTTAGAACCTGCATTTATAGTGTTTTCACCTAAGCCTTCAGGCCCTATTGATAGGTAACCTCCATCTACAGCTAGATGGGTGCCAGTAATAAAAGAAGCGTCATTACTAAGCAAAAATAGTACTGGTCGTGCAACTTCTATGGCTTTGCCCATACGCCTTAACATATGAAAACGTCCCCAAATAGGATCCCATTTTTCTCGACCGCCTCCATCTAAATTTGCAGCTTTGTCTGTTTCGTGGGTCCATATCCAACCTGGGTCTACACTATTTACTCTTATATTATGAGGCGCTAAATCTAGAGCTTGACATTTGGTTAATTGGTTTACGGCACCTTTTGAAGCATTATAAGTCCACCTGTCTTTTTGTGCGATATGAGCAGAAATACTTGATATATTTACAATAGCACCTCCACCAGATTTTTTCATATGGGGATAAACCTCTTGTGTCATTCTTGCATAGGCTAACGGCCCTACTTCAAAACTTCGCATCCAATCTTTAGTTTCAGCATTGATCCCTGTTGCTGTAAAAGAAAAGGCATTATTGATTAAATAATCAATTTTGCCATATTTTTTTATGGTTTCTGCTATAGTAGTTTTGCAAAATGCTTCATCTCCCATATCTCCCATTAAAAACGTGGTGTCGTAGTTGTTTTCAATGTCATTCTCTTGTTTTATTTTACCTAAATCGTCTATGTCAGTAAATAAAACTTTACCGCCTTCTTTACATAATTCTTCTGTAATAGCTCTTCCTAAACCAGAAGCGCCACCAGTAACAATGGCAACTTTACCTTCAAACCTTTGCGGAACAAATTCATGATTGCTTTTATATAATGTATTGCTCATAGCTGTTTTTATTTATATGTTATAAAACTGAATTGCATTTGTTCTAAAAACTTTAGTACGTTTTTCTTCGCTTAATCCTTCTGTTAAAGACACTGCAGTTTTAAACCATTTGGACCAAGAAGATGCACGAAGTGAATGAGGCCAATCACTACCCCATATTAATTTTTCTGGACCAAAAACATCAATCACTGTATCCGCATACGGTCTTAAATCATCTATATCCCAGTGCTCTAAATCGGCATTGCAGACTAGATTTGAAAATTTACAATAGTGGGGTCCAGAATCAGCAAATGCTTTTAGATGTTTCTTCCAGGGTTGTAGTTGTTTATTAACTATACTTGGGTTGCCTATATGGTTTAAAATGAATTTTGTGTCTGGACACTTTTCTACAAGTTTTAGAACAGCAGGAAAGTGTTTTGGATCTATTGTTAACTCAAAGTGTAGATTATTTTTTCCTAAGAGCTTAACGGCTTCAACAAAATCGCGATGAATACAAAAATTTACATCTTCTTGAGGTTGAATTAATTGTCTAACGCCTTTTATTTTGGGGTTTTCTGCAAATTTTTCTAATACTTCTGCTACTGCGTTTCCTGTATGTAAAGGTGCCCAAGGTATTATTGCAGAGAGCCTCTCGTCCTTTTCTGAAAGTGCTTGAACCCATTCCACTTCTTTTAGAAATTGAGAAGGTTTACATTCAGCTTGAACAAAAATCATTTTTTCAATAGATTGTTCTGCCGTAGCCTTATTATAATCTGATAAGGAAAAAGTTCTATTTATTTTAGGAAATTGACTTAACCAAGGATAATCTAAATGCTTTATATCCCATAAATGAATATGCGCGTCAATTATTGATGAATTTTTCATAGTTCTATTTTCATATTAAACTTTTATCCATTCATCACATAAGTTGAATATCCCAGTAGGGAAAAGGCTAAACACAATACTAAAATTCCTGTTATCATAATTCGGCGAGGTGCTACTCCAGAGTTTTTCCATTCGCCACCTAAAGCGCCTGCTAAATTCCCTGCTAGAATGGATGCTAATATCATCATTGGAAAACCAGCATAAGCGCCATAAGGGCCCATAGCATTTGCACCAATGCCATAAATAATAATACCTCCAGGCCATGCTAAACCCATAAAAATTGCACCTATCCACTCTCTAGTGAAACTGCCTTTAGATAAGTTTTTTAATGTGTCGTTTTTTAGCATCATATAAAAACCATAAATAACATTGATTGAAAAATTAGCTGTAAAAACGAGACTCCAAATAGCAAAACTAGTAGCATAATCTTGTACCTGCATCTTTGAAGCTTCCTCTGTTATTGGGGTACCAATAATAAATGCAAAATTGACTGCTGAAGAAAGAATACCGGAGATTAAGCAAAAGATTAAACCCAAACGAAATGTTCCTGTTTTCTTGTTTTCTCGTTTTCCTAAAGCCTGCTCTTTCTTTTTACCAGCAATTGATATTATAATTATCCCTACAATCATTATAAGAACAGCTAATATTAAAATACCACCACCTAGAGTAAATATTTTGTTAGGCTCAAAAACAGACAGAGGTACAATTGAACCGAAAACATTAATGAGTCCCATAAGTATAGAAACACCCAGAGCCATCCCCAATGTTGCAATTACACGCCCCCAATAGATACCTCCTATTCCCCAAGCAAAACCGCATAACACAACGCTTATTAAAATTGAATTAGGTACAGATGTGTATAACTGAGACAAGTCTTCTACAAAAAAATAAGATAATGGCCATGGTAATAATAGAAGTGCTAGGAGCGATCCAACACCCCATATATTCTCAAACTCCCATGTTTTTACTTTAGTAACTGGTATTGAAAAAAGACCTTCTAAAATTCCTCCCAATGCTACGAGTAATACACCTACTAAAAATGCCATGTCCATATACTTAGTTATTTGTGGTATTTATACTGCAAAGTGGTTTTGACGGCGCGTATAAATTCATCACTATTCATTAATCATTCTATAAATCTTCCCGTCTGCTTTGGTAAACATATACATGTTTCCATCACAATCTTGACCAAGTCTGAGATCTATACGACGTTTATTGGTAAGCTGTCTAAAATCTGTTTGCTTACCTTTAAAAACTATATTCAACTTTTTAATATTTCTTTTATCAGTGTTGGTTTCTGAAGGGTCTGCTATATAAACAGTACCCTCTGGAATATCTCCAAAAATGTATTTCCCTTTAAAGGGTGCAGTATAAGAAAAGAACCCTCCGCTAATAGCTGAACCATCATCATGATCATATTGAATTACAGGATATGTAACGCCAAAATCTGTATCGTTTTCTGGTAAAGGATACGCTAAACTTTGATTTCCATAAGGGTCTACTACAAATTTACCTTCTCTAATAGGCCAGCCATAAAACTTACCTGGTTCTATAATGTTTACTTCCTCCACTATATTATGCCCTATATCACTGGCATACATTTGCCCTTCTGTATTCCAACAAATTCTATTAGGGTTTCGTAATCCATAAGCCCAAATTTCCTTGTTCTTTTTATTTGCATTTACAAACGGATTATCTTTTGGAATGCCATATTTACCATTATCACTATTACTACCACTAGGGTCTATTCTCAAAATTGTTCCCCAAACTTGAGCCCCACCATGCAACGCTATTTTTGGAAAACCATAAGCAACACTACCTCCATCTCCAACACCAATGTATAGCATCCCATAGTCTGAATCATTTTTAGAGCTATGTGGATTAAAAGTAATTTCCTGAATACCATGCATTATAGTAACAAAATCAATACGCAAAAGCTCTCGAATTGAACCTTCAAAGACTGTTCTTTTGGGGTCTTTACTTTTCCATTCTTTAATAACCCATTGTAATTTTACGGGAATACTGTCTGGAAGTGAAAAATCAGCCTTCGTTTTATGCAATTTTTCAGAATGTGCAGTATAAAATAATCCGTTTTCTGAAAAATCTGGATGAAAAGCAAAACTCCCAAACCCAGTACCTAGTCCTGGTTCAGACATAAAGCTATCGTGATATTTAGAGATTGAAACATATAACTTCGGCTTATTATCTTTCAATTCATAAAGCATTCCTCTTAAATCGTTGATAAAAACCCGCCCAGAATTAGTAGTACATGCCATCTTATTTATTCGAGCTAAGGGACCGTTTTTCGAAGAAGCAGGTACTTGGGCTGCAAACTCTATATGAGCGTTATCTTCAGAATACACAAGTGTGTCTTTAATTGGATTATCTATAACGTCTTCTAAATTTTTATTACCAGACGCTTCCTTCTTTAAATAAGAATTCATGTAACTTAGAAGTTCGTCAAATTCCTTTTCGGATAAATATGAAAACTCCGGCATAAATGTTTTATATTTTTGATGTAAGGCTTTTGCTCTGGGGTCTTTTTGAGATATCATCTTAAATGGATTCTTAATAAATTCTTTTATCCACGCTTCACTAACTTCTTTTGTAATCCCACTAAGGTTAGGCCCAATCGCGTCCTTTTTAAAATTATGGCAGTGACTGCATTTTTGCTCAAAAATTAATTTTCCATTTTGTATATCTTCGGTGTTAATACTTATTGTAGTTCCATATTCATGTTTTGGCTCCGATTTGCAGTTGCAAAACACTACTGCTAATAGCAAAAAGTAGAAGAATTTTGTTTTAAAAACTGTCTTAATACTGTTCAACCTCTTAGAAATAAAAATTATATTTCAGATTGAAACTTGTAGCTTCCTGACCCAATTTCATAAATCTTATAGTCTCCTTCTTGTTTTATGAACTTTATAAGTTTTGAATCGATTTCACTACCAGATTCAGATACAAGTCCTCCTTCTTTAAAAGGAATGTAGACTGAAGCTTTCGTATTTACAGGTATTTGTACTTCTAAATTAAAAATGGAACCGTCAATCGACCAAGAAGAAACAATATCTCCATTAATAGAAGTATATTTAGCATTAACATCAGTCAATGCCTTATTACCTAATTTTGGTTTAATTACTATATTGTTAAAACCAGCATCCTTAGTTTTAATGCCTGCTATATCACTAAATAGGAATTGAGAAAATGCGCCAAAGGCATAGTGATTAAAAGAATTCATTTTGGCATTCATTTCTCCATTAAAACCATCTTCCGGTGTGTAACTATTCCATCGTTCCCAAATTGTTGTAGCCCCGTTTTTTACTTGGAAGCCCCAACTAGGATAATCCTTTTTTAATAGAATTTCGTAAGCTAAATCAGAGCGTTCTATATCTGATAAAGCTGGCAATAACTGCCTAATACCTAAAATACCTGAAGATGGTAAATTATTGTTTTCAGCTAATAAATCTACAAGATGTTTTCCTGCTTTTTGTTTTAAATCTGGAGGTAATAAATCAAAATATATAGCTGTTGCATACGCTGATTGAGTATGACCTGTAAAGCCTCTTTCGCCTTCAAAATAGCCTTTCGCTTTTCCGTAAACAGCTTCATCTATCTGAAACTTGCCATCTTCATCTATATAGTGTTTTATAAATGCGCTAACCGATTCGTTATATAATGCCTTATAATAGTCTGCCTTTTCTTGTTTGCCAATAGCACCACTCATTTCAGACATAATCTTTAATGCATATTGATAATGCATAGATGCAAGTATATCATGTGAAAGATGCTTTTCAGTCATAGAGAGCCAATCTCCAAAACCTCCTTCAGGTTTTGCATCTGCCCAAGAATGCTCTGGGTAAAACTTATGTACTTTACTTTTTTCTATATGATAATCCATGAATCGGGTCATAGATTCATAATGGTTTTCTATAACTTTTGTGTCGTTGTAAAATTTATAAGTATTATACGGCACCATTACACCTGCTTCCATCCATCCTGGAGAATACCAAACTAATTTAGGGTATGGTCGAGGCGCAAAAACGGCATAAGGCCCGTTATCATACTGCGCATCACGAACATCTGCAAACCATTTTGCATTAAATGCACCTATGTTAGCATTATAAAGTGCAGACCTAGAGAAAATCTGTACATCTCCGAGCCATCCTAAACGCTCATCGCGTTGTGGACTATCTGTAGGTACTTCCATGAAGTTAGAATGTTGAGTCCATAGTACATTTTCATACATTTTATTTAAAACCTCATCAGAAGAAGTAAATGAACTTTCAAAAGGAATTGACGACCCAAAAGGAATACCCGTAATTGTCTTTCTATTAGGTTTTGTTTTAAGGCCTGTAACCTCAACATATTGAAAGCCATGATATGTGAATTTAGGTTCCCAAATTTCTGTGCCTTCGCCTTTTAAAATATAAGTATCTGTAGCACGTGCAAATCTTAAATTTTCGGTCATTAATCTACCATCATCATGTAGCCTTTCCCCAAAACGGATAACAATGGTGTCGTTTTTATCTCCTGTAACTTGAAGTCTTGCGTGTCCAGCAAAGTTTTGACCTAAGTTAAAAATGTACGTATCTTTTTTAGGCTCGGTAATTTCAACAGGTTCAATTTCATCATATACTTGTATACTATTCCCGGGATATGCCTGAATAACGCCTTCTGTTCCTTTATGAATAAACACAGGTTTCCAATCTGTATCATCATAATTAGTGGTGTTCCAATTTGGGAGTTCCAAATTAGCGTTATAGGCTACTCCCATAAGTAAATCAGCATAAATAAAAGGCCCTTCATTCGCCTTCCAAGTTTCATCAGAAGTTATAATATCTTTTTCGCCATTATCGTATTCAATTTCTAGTTGAGAAAGTAACCCAGGATGCAAACCATACAACTCTCTGTTTCTAGGTTTTGATAACACTTTTGGCCCAACATAACCAGCATACCAAGCATCTCCTAATATGGCACCTATTGTATTATCGCCTTCATTTAAATGAGAAGTTACGTTGTAGGTTTTATAATAAATACGCTTATTGTAGTCGCTCCAACCAGGCGCTAATAAATCTTTTCCTATTTTTTTACCATTCAAAGACATTTCAAAAGCACCAAGTGCAGTTACGTAAAGCGTTGCATTTTTTATTTTGGCTTTGGTGGTAAATGATTTTCTTAAATACGGCGGAGGCGGTAGATGTAGCGTGTCTTTTTTATTTTTATCAGTTGTTTTATAACCAATCCATTTTGCTTTCCAGTCAGGCTTTTTAAGTAAACCCATAGTCCACATGTTTACTTCGCTCCAAGCTGAAGCAACATCGTTTTCATCCCAAACTCTCACTTTAAAATAACAATGTTGTCCAGATTCCAATGCTTTACCTGCATAGCGTACTTGTGAGTTATGCGCTGATACTAATTTTCCAGAATCCCAGAGTATGTTATCATCTGTGTTAAGTGATTCTTTTAAGCTAGCTACTTTAATTTGGTAAGCAGTTTGTTTTTTGTTTCTTCCGTTTGACGACATTGTCCAACTTATACTAGGATTTACATCATCAATACCTAATGGACTCTCAAAATAATTAACAGTTGTTCTGTTTATTGATATATTATTCTCTGCTTTTTTTGAACAAGAATGAAGCAAAATTATAGACAGAAATATGAGTGCTATTTTTTTCATTTATCTTTTTTAATTTGAATACTAAAGCGTCACTAAGAAGTAATTGTAGTGCAACAAACTTATTACTAAAAATAGATTTTTGCATCCTGTCGTTTCTGTTGAGAGTTTATGCAAACAGGTGCTTTTTGACACTTAGAGAAAGAGGAAAACTGCTATAAAGCTTGAAGTAAATCAACAAATTACAAACTATGCATTAACCATGAAATGGAATGTTTCAATTGAGCAAATTCAACAGATGTTTTTTTAAAATATTTTGTGAAACATTTAAATTTTGATGTCAGGAACATTAAAGATTTGAAGCTTTCAGGATTAAATTTTTATCTAAATTGAAAAGCAAAAATCATGTTTTTCTAACAGAAGCAACAGGATGCTTTTTCATTAGATTTACATTAATATTGTTACAGTTAAATTACCTAAATCAATAAGTGGATTTAGTTTTTATTTTAAAAAAAACCATAATGAAATACTTGTTTTTTTTACTTTTCATATTGCTCTTAACTGTTAATTCTTATGCACAAAATAAACCAAATATTGTGTTTATTTTGGCCGATGATTTGGGGTGGAGCGATGTTACATTATACGGAAAAACTAAACTCTACGAAACGCCAAATTTAGAACGATTAGCGTCACGAGGTATAACATATACCAATGCCTATTCTGCAAGCCCTTTGTGCTCTCCAACAAGGTCTAGTATTTTAACAGGGCAAACACCTTTGCGCACAGGTATTACTGCGCCAACAGCACACCTAAAAAAAGTAGTACTAAAGGCATCACTTGAAGAAAACCCAAATAGCGGGAATAAAGCAGTAAATTGTGTTTCAGTATCCCGATTAGACAATAAACTACCCACTCTGGTAAAGCAATTTAAAAAAGCAGGCTATTCTACGGCACATTTTGGAAAATGGCATTTAGGAAGCGAACCATATTCTCCTTTACAACATGGCTTTGATGTAGATATCCCACATTGGCCAGGTCCCGGGCCTGCAGGAAGTTTTGTGGCGCCTTGGAAATATCCAAATTTTAAAGAAAAATATCCCAAAGAACACATAGAGGATAGAATGGCTGATGAAGCTGTTTCTTGGTTAAGACATGTAGATAAGTCTAAGCCGTTTTTTATGAATTACTGGCAATTTTCTGTACATGCGCCTTTTGATGCTAAGGAAAGTTTGAAGAAATATTACAGTTCTAAAGTAGACCTAACAGATTTGCAACATTCTTCTACATACGCCGCTATGGTACATTCTTTAGACCAAGCAGTAGGACGATTGCTGGATGAGATTGACAGATTAGGTATTGCAGATAATACCATTATTGTTTTTACAAGTGATAACGGAGGAAACATGTACAACGGCATTACAGATGTATTGCCTTCTGGAGAAAAATATATTACTCCGCCAACAAGTAATAGACCTCTGCGAGGTGGAAAAGCAACCATTTACGAAGGCGGTATTAGAGTGCCAACTATCATTTCTTGTCCAGGGGTAACAACTCCTAAAACTAAATCGGATCAAATAATCCAATCTACAGATTTTTATCCAACACTTTTAAATTTAGCAAATATCCCTCTTCCCAAAAATCATATTATTGATGGTATGGATATAACGCCTACATTAAAAGGGGAAACCATTGAAAGAGATGGGATTGTTACATTTTTCCCTCATCAACCAAAGGTGCCGGATTGGTTGCCAGCTTCAATTTCGGTTCGTTCTGGAGATTGGAAGTTAATTCGAATTTTTCATTTGGATAAAGATTTTAAACATGCGTATCGACTCTACAACTTAAAATGGGATATTGGAGAACATAATGATCTCTCAAAGGTATACCCTGAAAAAATAATAGAACTGGATAAAATAATTGAAAATAGTATAGCTGATTCTAATGCTATAATACCTATCCCGAATACGTCATTTGACTCTACTAAATTCGCTCCTGAAACTATAGGTATACAAGCTGGAGGCTATAAAGGTGTAAAAAGGATAGAAGTGAATTAACCAATTTTTTTACTTGTTCTGTTTCATAGTATATGTAGTGAATAAAAACTAATAACCTCTTAACTATTATGAATAGTTGTAATAGTTAATTTCTACTCAAAAAAGACTCCTATTCAATTTAACTTTTTGCTTATAAGGGAGTACTGTATATATACATTTACCCCCTAAATTAAAAACATTTACCCCTGTAAAAGGAGCCATTTATCCCCCTATCAAAAACATATCTCCTTAAAGAAAAAGCAAGAACATTATAATATTGTAGTATAAGGTGTTTACTGGCATCTAACACGTTTACCAACTATATATACTAATACTCTAACTTTTAAACTTTACTAAAATGGAAATAACAAATCTTATCAACATCGATGACTATTCAAGAGAGTCTAAATATGAGCAAATTGTTAAATCTATAATTCATAATATTTCCGTTGGAAATTTAGTTATGGATCAAAAAATTCCATCAATCAACAGTTTTAGCGAAAACTTATTTGTGTCTCGTGACACGGTTGAAAAAGCATATAACATTTTAAAAGAGCGCAATGTAATTTCTTCTATAAGAGGTAAAGGCTTTTATATTGCCAGAACAGAACTTATATCTAAGGTTAATATTTTGTTTTTAATTAATAAGCTAAGTGATTATAAAATGAAAATTTATAATGCCTTTGCAGATTCAATTGGAGAAAATGCTCATGCAGACCTTCAAATTTATAATGGGGATGAAACACTATTTTTAAATCTACTAGACAAGCACAAACTATCTTATGACTATTATGTAATTATGCCTCATTTTAAAACTGAGAATTTGGAACACACTAGTATGACTCCAAAAATTTCTAACGCTTTAAAAAAGATACCAGAAAACAAACTTATTTTAATGGATAATGCATTAGAATCAAATCAAAATCAAATTATAACAGTATATCAAGATTTTGAGAAGGATATTTATGGTGCGTTATCTGAAGGACTTCACATATTAAGTAAATACCAAAAAATAATATTGGTTTATCCCCAGGAATCAATTTACCCATATCCTAGAAGGATTTTTCATGGCTTTAGAAAATTTTGTGATACACATCAATTTGATTTTGAGGTCATAGATAAAGTATCTGATGACATGACCGTTAATAAAGGAGATTTATTCATTATTATCGAAGAGTCGGAGTTAGTCACTTTTGTAGAACAAGCAAGAGAAAAAGAATTTAAACTTGGAGAAGATATTGGCGTTATTTCTTATAACGACACACCTCTTAAAAATCTTTTTGGAATTTCAGTTGTAACTACAGATTATAATGTTATGGGAGACATGGCGGCCAAAATGATTTTAAATAAGGAAAGAGGGAAGTATAAAGTACCGTTCAATTTTATTCAGAGAGCGTCTGCTTAAAATAATAGTTTCAGACTTTTATTTAACTGTAAAACTTAATTATTTGGTTTAAATTAGGATTGTCTTCCACAAAATAATCTTAATTCGCCATTAGTTGAGTTTTTTGTTTTTTAACAACTGATCATTGAGTTAAAGGGATTGTTTTTAATCTTATATTATTTCAATAATTCAACTCACTAAAATCATTAGAATCTAAAAATAGTCTAATAGTATTTGCATTTTGAGGTTAATTTAGAAATGCTTTATACTTATATTTAACAAGGCTTTGTAAGTTATTTAGTAAATATGATTAAAACTATAAGAAAGTTTTATTTAGTTGGCTTTTTCTTAATAGTCTACACCTCCATGTTTTCGCAATGGCGATTACATCAAACTGGTGCAGATGAGGGTTTATCTCACAACAGGGTTACCAGTATTATTCAAGACAAGAACGGTTACTTGTGGTTTGCCACTTTAAATGGGGTTAACAAGTATGACGGCTATTCCATGAAGCATTATAATTACGGCGCAGGTAATAAAGGCTTAAGCAGTAGTGTTATATTTAAATTATTTGAAGATAAAGATGGTTTTATTTGGGTAGGCACAATATCTGGACTTAATAGGATAAACCCTGACACAGGAAAAATTGACACTTATTTTAAGTCAGGCAACACACCAGTATTTACAGGTAAAAACAGGATATACCAGTCTGAATCTGGGATTTTCCTTATTAGTTCTTTAGATGGTATAAAGTTTTTCGAAATTGATGATAAAGGAAAACTAAAATATGAGTTTTTTTTGAATAAATATGGTGGTGTTAAATTGAATATTGAAAATATTAAGCCTTCTGCAAATGGTAAATTTTGGTTATTAACACCTTCCAAAACTGTTAAGCTACATCAAATCGATGTTATACGAGACGGGACAACTCCCAAGTTGTCTATTAAAGCTACAGATTATACGGACTCGTTGTTTGATAGTGAAAGCACCGTACTTGATATATTAGAATACCCAAAAAATATGTTTTGGGCTATAAATGAAGATCTTGAGTTGCTCAATATAAAATTAAATGCCGATTTAAAAGTTGTTGAGTCTAAAAAAATTGAACTCAAAGCGAGTATGAATCCTAGTCAATTAAAAGAGCAACGCTTAATTAATATGTCTGGAGATAAAGAAGGAAGAATATGGATTGCTGGGAATAGGTTGCTTCTAAACTATAACGTCGAATCTGGGGAAATTAAAAATTTATCAAACGATAAACAATTAAAAAATGTTATTGATAATCAAGATTTTCAGAAAATTTTTATTGACAACTCCAATGTGTTGTGGTTATGTGCTTTAACTAATGGTTTGTTTAAAATGGATTTAGAAAGTCATTCTTTTTCCAATTCAACCGAATATTTGAATAGTAAATATTCATCGCAGTTGTTTAAATCACAAATAGTTACAATCTGTGAAGATAAAAAGGGGAACTTTTGGTTTGGAACTGAAGATGGGATTATTACCGCACTAGATAAGGATGTATTTAAAAACAACCAATCCAATACAACGGGGTCTCCCATAATTTATTTAGATTCAGTTAAAGGCATAAAAGCAGATAAAGCTACAATGTTTCCTGAAGTAAAACGCTTAATAAGCGATAGTGAAGGGGCTATATGGGTTGGAGCTTTAAACGGTCTGTTTAAAATTCAGTACAACGAAATATCTGAAACCTATAATATCAAAGAAATTGATGATATAAAGGATGATTTTGGGAATATTATTGATAATCGTGTTTTTGCAATTAAAGAAGATAGGCAAGGAAATATTTGGTTTGGTTCATGGGGAAAGGGTGTTATAAAAATGAGCTTTAACAAGCAAACCAACTCTTATTATGCGGTTAATTATAAGGCGTCCAGTAAAGATTCTACAAGTTTATCTAGTAACAACGTTAGGGATATTATAGAAGACGACCAAGGAGTTATGTGGGTAGCTACGGTTAATGGTTTAAACAAATTAAATCGTTCCTCAACAGGTGAAATAACTTTTGAAAAGTTTTATAATAATCCTGAAGATTCAAATTCTTTAAGTAGTAGCCATATAGTGGATATTCATCAAGCTAAAAATGGAGATCTTTATATTGGAACTTATGGAGGAGGGTTAAACCGTTTAAGTTACTCTAATAAAGATGATTATAAATTTACTCATTATACGGTTGAGGATGGTTTGCCTAGTGATGTTGTTTCTCAATTAAAAGAGGATTTCAAGGGAAATATTTGGTCTATTCACACAAGGCAAATTTCTAAATTAAACCCTAGTACGGGTAAAATAATATATTTTGAAAAAGAAGATGGCTTTAATGTCGATCAGTTTGTCGATAACGCCATGGAATTTACATCATCTGGAATGATGTTGTGTGGAGGTGTTGGTGGATTTACTTTTTTTCATCCTAATAACCTAACAGTTAATACTCAAAAGCCACAAGTTACCCTCACAGATTTTAAATTATTTAATGAATCTATTGAGGTTAATGAAAAGATAGATGGTAAAATAATATTAAATAAAGGGCTAAATGAAACTGAAAAAATCGTGTTACCATATGATTTAAATTCTTTTGAATTTGAGTTTTCAAGCATGCACTTTTCTAACCCTAAAAAAAACAGGTGTAAGTTTGTTTTAGAAGGGTTTGAAGAAAAGTCCCATAGTACGACGGGTCAAGAGCGCAAATTTGCATCTTATACAAACGTGCCTCCTGGAGATTATGTTTTCAAAGTATACGGTTCTAATAGCTCATCGATTTGGAGTGATGTGCCCAAGGAAATAATGATAACGATTACACCACCTTGGTATCTAACAACTACTGCAATTCTATTTTTTATTTTCCTTTTAGGAGTCATTGGTTTTATCGTAAATAGAGTAAGATGGAATCAGATAAAACTAAAAAATCAAATAAAACTGGAGAGTGCTTTACATGAAAAGTCCGAAGAGATGAATCAAATGAAATTAAGATTTTTTACGAATATTTCTCATGAATTAAGAACACCGCTAACACTTATAATAGGACCTCTACAGCAAATTATGGAGGGAAGTAATGATGCTAAATATTTACAGCGTTTAAATGCTATAATGTATAAAAATTCAACACGACTGTTAAAGCTAATTAATCAATTATTAGACTTTAGAAGTGCAGAATCTGGCAATGTAAATTTAATAGTGGAGGAAGGAGATTTTGTAAGTTTTCTAACTGAAATTTATAAGGCTTTTGAAGAAATTGCAATAGAAAGACAAGTGGACTTTAAGTTTAAATCTAATAAAAAATCAATTGAGGGTTGGTTTGATAATGACAAAATTGAAAAAGTGGTGTATAATTTATTATCCAATGCTTTTAAGTTTACACCTTCAGGTAAAAGCATTACAATAAATATAGATAAAAAAAATATTGGCGGTAAAGATTGTGCCATTATAAAAGTTGTTGATGAAGGCGTTGGAATATCTAGCGAAGATTTATCAAGTGTTTTTGAAAGGTTTTATCAAGTTAAAAAAGAAAGCAACAGCATACAAACAGGCTCTGGTCTGGGCTTAGCATATACAAAGCGATTGGTGGAAATCCATAAGGGTACCATTTCTATGGATAGCACTGTAAATAAAGGCACAGCCTGTACAGTTTCAATTCCCATATCAAAAGAAGAATATGAAGATGATTCCATGCTCGAAATTCAACCTAAGCAATATGATTTTAGTTTTGTAAAAAATGAAGTTAAAGATTTCAAAAGCGACTTGATAACGCCTCCAAGAGCCACTAAAAAAGTTGAGCATACAAAGGACACTCCAACATTACTAATAGTTGAGGATAATGCAGATTTAAGAGAATATTTATCTAATTACTTTGAAAACTATTACAAAGTAATAAATGCTAAAAACGGACAAGAAGGATTAGATATCGCATTAAAAATGGGGCCAGACATAATAATTTCAGATTTAATGATGCCCATAATGAATGGTGTTGAAATGTGTAAAACAATTAAGAATGATATAAACACAAGTCATATTCCAGTAATAATTCTTACGGCAAAATTAGGGTTAGAAAATGAAAAAGAAGGTTTAGAGGCAGGTGCCGATGAATTCGTATTAAAACCTTTTAATATGGAGATTTTGCGACTTAGGGTTAATAATATTTTAAAAACCAAACAGCAATGGGCTGAAAAATTCAAGACAAAATCTACGCCCTCCAGTTGGAAAGAACTGTCCAGTAAACTAGATAAAGATTTCTTAAAAAAATCCTTTAAGTTTATTGATAAAAATATAGACAATTCAGATTATTCCGTAGAAAAATTTTCGTTAGACATTGGTATGAGTCGCTCTGCACTTCACAAAAAAATAAAGTCTATTACAGGACAGTCCACTTCAGAATTCATAAGAACTATTCGAATAAAACGTGCGGCAACACTAATGCTTTCTGGTCAATATTCCATTACGGAAATTATTTTTATGGTAGGCTTTTCGGATGCTAAGTATTTTAGAACATGTTTTAAAAAGCAATTTGGACAAACACCAAGCAAGTACATTAAGGATTTTAAGGGAAAACAGAGGACAAAAAATAATTAATTCAAGTTTTATTTTATGTCTTTTTTGGGCGTTACCCTCCTTAGGTCGGGTCGGGCTTTCCGCTATATCTTTTTAAAAAATACGTTGCGAGGAGGTACGACGTGGCAATCTCAAAAATTTTAATCCCTAGCAAGTTTTATAGTTTCTAAGTTTTAAAAAGGATGCCGCTTCAATCCCTAACGCGGGCTTGCTTGCTTAGGTTTGGTAAAAATTTAAAAGTTGGGAATTTTTGTAGGGGGTTCTTAATTTTTTGGGATTCGTTTACCAAGATAAGCTCGCGTTTTAATGAAGTTTATCGGCTGTTAAACGAAGTTCGTTATTTTTTCTGACAAAGTCAAGCTTTTTAAATCAAAACCAAGCGTTAATTTTATAGAAATTTCAACATTTCAAATTACTTTTGAGGTATAAGCCAGTAACAAATTTGACCCACTTTCAAAATACATTACAAAATCCCGTTTGGCATTCCCTAAACGAGACGCATCAAAAGTTTGCCGTTTCATACGATGAGGTTGTATTTTATGCCCCGGAGATTTGTCCCTTTGGCGCATTTACAGATGCCACGAAAACCGCAGAAGCATTGACGGCCTATTCCAAACTGACGGATAGTTTTTTCCTGGTTTCTGAAAAAGACGTTCCGTCCTATGATGAAACTTTTGTGGTGTTAAACCAAAAAATGGAGGGATGCCAAATGGTTTTAAAAGATTTGATTGAGGTGGAAATGACAGAAGCCATTGTCCCATTAACCGAAGCACATATGCAGGCCATTTATGATTTAATCTGGCTGGTGATGCCGGGGTATTATCAAAGACGAACCTTCGATATGGGGGAGTACTATGGCATTTTCAAAGACGGAAAATTAGTAGCCACCAGTGGCCAACGTATGCAAACGGATGGTTTTATTGAAGTGAGCGGTGTGGTGACCCACCCTGAGTATACCCGGCGTGGTTTTGCAAAACAGCTTACGGTACATGCGACCAAGGAAATTTTAAAAACGGGCAAGCATCCTATTCTGCACACTACCAAAGGCAATCCTGCCATTGGCCTTTACGAAAGATTGGGTTTTGAATTGACCCGGGAGATGAATTGGTGGTATTTTAATAGGAAGTAAATCGATTAAGGCTATTTTCAAAGAATCTTGTCAGTTCCAGTGATTTCGAAGCATGAGAAATCGTATCGAGAACCACTTTATATAAGACATCAATGTTCTCGATACAAATTTCACTCATTCCAATCGTGAAATTCACTCGAACTGACATTGTGTTATTCATTTATAATACTTTCCAAATGTTGTTTCGCCTCCTCAAAATGCCCTTCCAATTTCGGAATTGGGTTGTCGCCATAGCCCCGTTTTAAACGTTGGGCAGAAACATTTAACAATCTCAAAAGGGTGGTCGCTGAAGCTTTGGCTACTTCAACATCCGTACTCCCAACCGAATTAAACCAAACCGGACTGCTTTCCGCAAAAGGGTAACTGTCCATCGAGGGCCAATCCACTTCGCCACCCGAAACACGGGCCGTTACCCAACCACCTTTTGGTACATCAATACTGCCTTTATACGTTTTTGACCCTGCCTTGGTATTCCCTTTTTTGGACCAAACCACTGCACCGTTCACAAAAATTTCTACCAGATCAAAAGGCGCAGGGGAATGCACATCCAGAGTCCATTTTACTGTTTTGCTTTTGGTGTTGATGACTTCGCCAACTTCTTTACCATCTGCCTCAAATAGGATTTGTGGGCCATTCGTTACAAAACTGCGTCCATTTTTTAGGGCTTCTAAATAACTAGGAATGGAGAGATCCCCATCAGGTTTTACATAAACTCGAGTGACGCCTATAGCCATCGTTCGGTATAAATCGTTCATCACATCACTTCCCCCGGAAATGGCCAAAGGTTGCCCGATATTTAAAATTTCATGCCACAGGCTGGCGGTTCCAATTTCATCACTCCATAAACAGCCCACTTCAATTAAATCGCTTTTCCCCAAAACGCAATCGGCAATCAGCTCAATTGGGATGCGCCTAGCACCACTTTCAGTAAATGGGTCGCGCACACTTACAGGGTGGACGTAGCCACCCAAAGCGTTTTGGTCTCTGGCAAATTCCAAGGGTTCGGCATTTAATCTGTCATCTCGACCGTACACATCGTAATAAGGCCCCCAGACCCATGGCCAGTAAATATCTTTTGTTCCAAGGAGACCCAAATGCCCCAGGAAATGCGAACGGACTTCCTGCCCAAATTGAATCAATGGGAGTTCGGTGCGTTTCCAATCCCAAATAGATGGTTGTAAAAAACGGTTGCCCAAATTGGCCAATAGCGGAAAAGCCACATCCATGTTTTCGGCTTTTAAGTCCAAAACAATATCGGAAGGATCCAATTGATTGGTGCCTCCATAGTTTAAATGAAAATGATTATCGCCCGAGTACCAGCCGTTGGCTTGGGCATTCCAAATGGTTTTCAAATTGATTTCTGTGGAGTGGGATCCAGTGCCCACCGTAGTTTTGACTACTGTTTTTTTAGTGGATAATCCGTGGACAGCTGCTATGGTGAGTTCGCCATGTGGTGCTTGTAATTCTATTTCTCCATCAGAATAAAAGAATACCATGCCGTTTTGCCCTTCGGAATGAATAATCCCCGTATTGGGTACAACGGGATGCCCATTAGCATCCACAACACTCATGCGGACGGGTGTGATTTTGCCATCCACCTTACTTGTAATTTTAAGTGTTCCTGTTGGGGCATTCCATTCCCAAGATTTGATTTCTAATAGCTCTGGCTTGCCACCGCCCACTCGAATACGCTTCAATTCAGAATGCTCGTTTGTATTCGTTTCGGAATAATAAATCCATTGATTGTCGCTACTAAACTTTGGATTGAGGGGCAGTGTGTTACTTTTTGTCAACAATAAATTGCTTTCTGGATATTTAATATCCAACAATCGAAGTTCATAATCATCATCCTGTGGCCAGGTGTATGCCAAAGTCCGTTGGTCGGAACTTAATGAAAATGAGGCTTGCGACATAAAATTTTCTTCAGCCAAAGCCAAGGATTCATTGTTGTCCAAACTATACACTTCGATCGAATCGTATGAAAACCCTGTTTTTTTCAGATAAATCATATATTTTGAATTCAGCGGAATGGGCAAACGCTCCAAACTTTTTGCTTTTGTGAGAGCCGTTTTGGTTTTGGTGGCCAAATCCAATTGCCAGATATCCAACGAGCCATTTTCCGCGGAAGCGAAATAAATCGAAGCGCCGTCTGGTGAAAAGATGGGGTCTAAATCCAAAGCTTTGGTGTCAACCAAGAGGGATTCTTTGTTTTGAACCATATCCAACAGCATGATTTTAGTATCCAATCCCGTATCCCGAACAAATACAATCTGCTTCCCATCTGGCGACCAATTGGGTTTAAAATCCATGGCTCCAGTGGAGGTAATTCTACGTGCCGATTGTGTGTTTAAATCCATCAGCCACAGCCATCCTTTTGCCGAAAACACTGCTTCCTTTCCAGAAGGAGACGGTGCTGGGTCGGTAGCGCCAGAGTTCATCACAGGCAATTCATAACCCTCCAAATACACGTGGTGTCCAAAGCCATCTACCTGAGGGTATCGGTTGGTCCATTGGGCGGTTATATAATGTGTGCTTAATAAAAAAAGGATGAGGAAAAAGGAGTAACACTTCATAATTAAATGCGTAAGTTGCTATAACGGTTCACTAAGATAAGACAATTTTATGTGGTCGTTGAAAAATAAAAGGATGGCTCTCAATTGTAACTTTTTAGTCCTAAAAAACGACAAAAAAAAGACCAATTTCACCAATTGATCTCTCTTCATTAAACATATTTTCCTAACCCAAAAACGGATAGCGATAGTCCGTAGGGGTTACAAATGTTTCCTTTATCAATCTAGGGGATACCCAACGCAACAAGTTTTGTGCACTTCCTGCTTTGTCATTGGTTCCTGAGGCCCTTGCGCCTCCAAAAGGTTGTTGGCCTACTACTGCCCCAGTAGGTTTATCGTTAATGTAGAAATTACCCGCACTATTCTGCAGAGCTTCGGTAGCCTCGGTAATCGCATATCTGTCCGTAGCTAAAACAGCTCCTGTTAATGCATATTCGCTAGTTTCATCAACCAACTTTAAGGTCTCCGAGTAGGCATCATCTTCATATACATATATAGTAATCACAGGCCCAAACAGTTCGGTACACATTGTCGTGTATTTTGGATTTGAAGTCACCAACACGGTAGGTTCAATAAAATAGCCTTTGCTTTTGTCGTAGCCTCCGCCTATCAAAACATCAACATCACTATCTTTTTTGGCTTGGTCAATATACTTTGCCAATTTGTCAAATGAGCCCTCGTGAATCACGGCAGTAATAAAATTGCCCATATCTTCTGGAGATCCCATTTTAAAGGATTTTACGTCGGCAATAACCAAATCTTTAACTTCATTCCAAATACCTTTTGGAATATAGGCCCGCGAGGCCGCGCTACATTTTTGTCCTTGGAATTCGAAGGCGCCTCGCGAAATGGCTGTAGCAACTTGTTTCGGGTTTGCCGATTTATGGGCGATGATAAAATCCTTCCCGCCCGTTTCCCCAACGATTCTTGGATAGGTTTTATAGTTATGAATATTATTCCCGATTTGTTTCCAAAGTTCTTTAAACACAAATGTTGAACCAGTAAAATGCAATCCTGAAAAATCAGGACTTGCCAGTACGGTATTCGTAATCATCACAGGGTCTCCAAAGATAACATTGATGACTCCGGGTGGCACTCCAGCTTCCTCAAACACATCCATAATCACTTTGGCTGAATAGACTTGACTATCGCTCGGTTTCCAAACCACCACGTTGCCCATCAGCGCCATACAAGCCGGGAGGTTTCCGGCAATGGCCGTAAAGTTGAATGGCGTAACAGCATAGGTAAAGCCTTCCAACGGCCTATATTCCACTCGATTCCACGCATCGCTGGTGCTTTCGGGTTGTTCGGCGTAGATGTCCGTCATAAATTGCACATTGAAACGTAAAAAGTCCACAAGCTCGCAAGCCGCATCAATTTCGGCTTGATGTATGGTTTTGGATTGTGCTATCATGGTTGCCGCATTAATTTTGGCACGATAGGGGCCGGCAACCAATTCTGCAGCTTTTAAAAAGATACCTGCTCGCTGTTCCCATGGCATTCGACTCCACGATTTTCTAGCTTCCAAAGCAGTGGAAATAGCCTCATCAATATGTTTTTGCTCAGCGAGGTGATACGTGCCAACACTATGCTGGTGATCGTGCGGAGGTGACATGGTTCTGGTGTTTCCAGTTGAAACGTATTTACCATTAATGTAAAGCGGTACATCAACTTTACTGTTAAACATGGTTTTGTAGGTCTCTAAAACAGCCTTGCGTTCAGGAGTTCCATGAGCGTAGGATTTAACAGGTTCGTTAACTGCAATTGGTACATTAAAAAAGCCTTTTCCCATGATTTATTCGTTTTCGTTAAAAAATTTTCAGTGAATTGGGTGCAAATTTACGAATTATTAAATTACAATTTAGCTCCATTATGCCTTAAATTGACGTTAAATTTTATTAATAGATCTGTTTTTTGGTTATGAATTTATGTCCGCTTCATGAATATAGTTTTTATTTATTTTTTTGTAAGTTGGCCTAAAGTAAATAGACTACAAATTTCATGTGTACCGTTACGATTGTCCCAAAAGGGAAAACCGATTTTATTTTAACATCCAATAGGGATGAAGCCCCAGAACGGGTATCATTTACTCCAGATTTTTATACTGAAAATGGCACCGAAATGTTGTTTCCGAAGGATGAACTTTCAGGAGGAACTTGGATTGGGATAAGCGAAAAAAAACGTGTGGTTTGTGTATTGAATGGTGCATTTGAGTTTCACCAGCGCAAATCAAAATACCGAAAGAGTAGGGGCATTGTAGCCAAGGATTTTATGGTTGCAGATTATATTGTAGACACCATGGGGAGCTATGATTATGATGATATTGAGCCTTTTACGATTGTAGTTGCAGATTGGAATCAGGGAACAGAATTTTATGAATTGGTTTGGGATGGTGCAACAAAATATATAAAGGAATTGCCTTTTGAGGCGCACATTTGGTCGTCTTCTACATTATATAATGGAGTGATGAGAACTGAACGTCAAAACTGGTTTAAAGATTTTAAATCGCATCATATTCTTGATGCTAACTCAGTGATGACATTTCATAAAACCGCAGGGAAAGGTAATTTGGATTATGGTGTCATTATGGATCGTGGTTTTGTAAAAACCACTAGTATCACCCAAATTGAAAAGACGGGCGGTTCAGTAGAAATGCGTTACGCAAATCTTATCAAAGACATTCGCACTTCCAAAACCTTTAAATTTCCTCAACCAGTCAATGGCTAATACGGGAATAATCATTACCATGGCCTATCCCGAAACCATTGTTATGGTAGCTGACGAATGGTATTCGCCTTTTTTAAGATATTTGGGAATTGGTAAAAAAAACTACCTGCGCGCGGGGCATGCCGCATTGGTCTTGATTAATAAAGCCACGGGTGAATTGGAATACCACGATTTTGGGCGTTACATAACCCCTGAACCCAACGGGCGCGTTCGAGGAAAAGATACCGATAATGAATTGGATTTTCCTTTGACGGCTAACATCGAAAATGATAAAATAACCAATCTCGATGAAATTTTAGAATTTTTAGGCACCCATCCTAAACTGACCCATGGTGATGGGAAATTGATAGCCTCGATATGCAATGCTGTGGATTATCAAAAGGCTTGGGAGCACATCACAAAAATGCAGCAAAAGCATTTTATCCGCTATGCAGCATTTATAAAAGAGGCCTGCAATTGTGCACGATTTGTTACGGATAGTTTGATAGCTTCGGTTACGGATGCTGGTATTAAAAAAGCTTTGATCCAATCGAAATGGTTTACGCCGAGTACAGTGGGGAATGTGGTTTTGGCCGATACTGAAAATTATGTTTATGAAGTATCCGAAACTGGTAAAATTTCAGAATTTCAAGGCTCACAGAAAAGTGAAAACGTTCGGAACTTTTTGGATAAACTTAAAGAACACGAAGTCAATTTTGTGGGGACTTTGGAGCCGAAGCACAATGCAATCAAGTCCGACCATGCCCAATGGCTTTCGGGCATTGCCGCCGGTGCTTGGTTCGAGCTTCACAAAAATGGAAGCGCGACAGAATATGGCTTCCGCCGTATTTCACCCTATGGAAATATTGATTGCGATGCCGTTTTTAGAGTTCAGGAAACGGGTTTTGACTGCGATGCCCCTTATGAGTTTGTACATTATTCTAATTGCCAGTTTTTTAATGTGAAGCAGGGGGAGAGGGTGTTTCGGTTTGAGCGGTTAGTCTTCTAATGGCGGCCGTCATTCTGAGGCGTTGCATGGGCTAACTTTCTGCAACTTGCTTTGCGTTAGGGATTGAACGGCCTGTTTGAGCTCCTCTCAAAGAGAGCGAGTAGTGAAAGCCCGACCCGCTAGGGTAACGCCCTAATTAATCGCAAACGGCGCGCTCAACTTAAACGTCGGTATTGTTACCTGAAATTTTTGGGTGGTGGTAAAGTTTACCATATTGTAGTAGCCCTGCATTGCTCCAAAGGGGGAGGTCAATAAACAGCCAGAAGTATAGGTGTGCGACTCGCCCGGTTTAAGGACAGGCTTTTTGCCGATAACGCCTTCGCCAGTGACGGTTTCCACGTTGTTTAGCGCATCTAGGATTTCCCAGTGGCGAGCGTACAATTGCACAGAGTCCTTACTTTGGTTCTCAATAGTTACGGTGTAGCCAAAGGCATATTGGATTTTATAGTTTTTATAAAACGTGCCTTCAAAGTTGGTTTCCACCGAAATTTTTATGCCTTTTGTAACTTGTTGAACCATGCTAGGGATTGATATACAACGGTTTTGGGTTGCTAAAATAGCAATTTTAAGGTTTCGGCCTTTAAAAAAAGCGTTAAAACGGGTTAATTGGTAATATTTGTCGATGAAACTTCGTTAAACCCAATGAGCCTGTCGTATCTGCCACCCAGGTTTCGATAATAAACAAGGACTTTGTAGTTGTTTTCGGTTTGCCAAAAATTGCCACTAATGCGCCCTTCGTCCAAAGTACCGTCGGCATTGACTACCACGTATTTGTAGTTGTAAAAGCCTTGCTTAAGCGGGAAGTTGGTTTCGTACGTGCCCCGTTCTTCATTGTAAAACATTTCGTTGTAATCGTCCAACGCATAATTGTTGTAATTGCCATACACATAAATACGCTCGCCATCCGTCAGGTAAGGGTGTTTCAGAGAAAAATGTATTTGCACATAATCGGCTTCGATGGAAACGTCATCACGGTCGATAGCCGTTATTTTAAACTGTCCGTTGATGTCGGGGTAAAACGTATAAGGTTGGTTGGCTCGAGGCAAATTGGTAAACAGGTAACTATGGTAAATGTCCTCTAAAGCTATAAACTGCACGCCCATGGAAGCGGCGCGTACGTCCTTGGTTTCAAAAAACAGATATTCGTTGCCTCCGTAAAACGCAGTTTCGTCCACATAACGGTAAATGAGTTTGTTGCCCAAGGTATATTGGGGTTTGATGTCTTTTATGGCGGTATACAAGTTCCTGTTTTGAATAATTACGGTTTTGATGGTCTGTAAAGGATTGTTGATTTGTGGCCCAGTAGAAATCTCGATGTCCACGGTCTGCATTTCGTTGATAGTCTTTACGTTTCGAGAACGTTTGATGCTGATACCCGGTGTGACCAAATCCTCATAAATCATTAATTTTCTGGAAAATACCAAATTGTCGTCCCGGTCAAAAATTGAAATCATATAATTACCAGAAACCAATAGACGTTTGGTCTGTTGGTTGGGGAGGGTTAAACGGTAGTGTGAATAAATTTGAAAGGTGTTAAAGGAATTGCGGTAATCCTGAATCCGGAAATTATCCACTCCCAAAATAAATTCTGTGCGTACTAAAATGGACTCTTTCCAATCGTAATCGTAATGTTCAATTTTATAATAAAAATCGGGCTCGTTGCTCACTAATGCATCAAACTCCAAATAAAAGGTTTCGCCCAACTTTAGAATGGGCAATTCCCCAAGCGCACTACTCGTGCTTTTGAAAGTGATGGATTTGATATAATCAGGAGGATTAACTTCTTCAACTTGGGCGTTTAAGCACAAAAAGAAAAGACAGAAAACGAAAGAAAATTTATTATGCATTCAACTCTTTTTTGTAAATATAATCAAATTTGATGCCTAAAGCTTAAGATACTTTAATACTTTAAAATTCTGTCTCATTTTTTTGTGGTAACTGCTTTTTACTTTGTATTTTTGCACAGATTTTTAGTCAACTAACTTCAATTAAAAATAAATATGTCAAACGACATCCGCATTAAAAAGGGTCTAGACATTAAGCTAAAAGGTGAAGCCGAAAAAACCTCCGAAAAGGCAATTTTGAGTAACTTTTACGCAATTAGACCTGAAGATTTCCACGGCGTTATTCCTAAGTTAATTTCTAAAGTTGGTACAAAAGTAAAAGCGGGCGAGCCTGTGTTTTATGATAAATCTAACGAAGCTATTAAGTTTGTTTCGCCAGTTTCTGGTGAGGTTTTAGAAATTGCCCGTGGTGCAAAGCGCAAGATTTTAGAGATAAAGATTCAGGCAGATAAAAAGCAGACCTTTCAGGAAAATGGTAAGGTTAATGTGGATTCCGCCAGCGCAGAAGACATAAAGTCTCATTTATTGGCAACCGGTTGTTGGCCATTCATAAAGCAGAGGCCGTACGATGTTATTGCCAATCCTGAAAAAGCTCCAAAATCGATTTTCGTTTCTGGATATGCCAGTGCGCCTTTGGCGGCCGATTTGGATTTTACACTTCAGGGAAAGGAAGCTGAATTGCAGGCTGCAGTAACTGCCTTAGGTAAATTGACCGAAGGACAAGTACACGTGTCAGTTGGAAAGAGTTCCAGTTCGCCATTAGCAGGATTGCAAGGCGTGACTTTGCATAAAGTTTCTGGTCCACACCCAGCAGGTAACGTTGGCACTTTAATCAATAAAATCGACCCCGTGAATAAGGGTGAAGTTGTTTGGACCGTAAATGCGCAGGATTTAGTGATTATTGGGGAATTGCTTTTGACAGGCCAGTTTAATGCTGAGCGTATTGTGGCTTTGGTAGGTTCTTCTGTAAAAGCACCGCGTTATTTTGTTACCAAATTGGGTTGCGAAGTGTCCACCATGATTTATGACAAGGGCATAGAAAAGAGAGCCAATGCGCGAATCATTTCGGGTAATGTGCTTTCAGGAAAAGAAATCAAGCCAGATGGGTATTTGGGTTATTACAGCAATGTAATTTCTGTGATTCCAGAGGGTGATGATTATGAGCTTTTCGGATGGAATAAGCCGATTTTTGATAAAGTTTCAACCTCAAGGGCAATGACTTTTTCATGGTTGAATCCAAAGAAACGTTACGACTTAAATACCAATACTAATGGGGAGCATCGTGCTTTTGTGGTTACTGGGAATTACGAAGAAGTATTTCCTTTGGATATCTATCCAATGCAAATCCTGAAGGCATGTATGTACCAAGATTTAGACGAAATGGAAGCTTTAGGGATGTATGAAGTAGCTCCTGAGGATTTTGCGTTAACAGAATTTGTTTGTGTGTCGAAACAACCACATCAAAAAATTATAAGAGAAGGTTTAGACTTAATGCTTAAAGAGATAGGATAATGAGTTTAAAAAAGAGATTACATGTTTTAAAGCGAAAGTACCGAAACAAGAAGATGGCGCCAGCATTTAACGCCATTCACACGTTTTTGTACTTGCCGAATGAAACCACCCATGGTGGCACGCACATCAAGGCCGCTGACGATTTAAAGCGTACTATGAACACGGTCATCATGGCCATGGTACCATGTTTGATTTTCGGGATGTTCAATGCGGGTTATCAGCACCATTTGGCATTGGGTGAAATTCAAGCGGTATCCGGTGGATTTTTAAGTGGTGAATTTTGGACATGGGATAATTTGGTAATTGGACTTTGGAAGATTTTACCATTGGTAGTAGTATCCTATGGCGTAGGTTTGGCGATCGAGTTCCTTTTCGCTGTGATTAAGAAACACGAAGTTGAGGAAGGATATTTGGTTACCGGAATGCTTGTGCCTTTAATCGTTCCTGTTGACATTCCATTGTGGATGCTGGCCGTTGCAGTTGCTTTCGGAGTCGTTATCGGAAAGGAAGTATTCGGTGGTACAGGGATGAATATCTTAAACCCAGCATTAACCATCAGAGCATTTTTATTCTTTGCATATCCTACTTGGATGTCAGGAGATAAAGTGTGGGTTCACGGTGCTGTGGCAAGAGATCAAGCTATCGCGGCTGGTGAAAATTTAGATGCCATTTCTGGTGAAACCATTTTAGGAACTTTGGCGCAAAGCAAGGAGGTGGCTTATTCGGCTTCGGATATGTTCCTTGGGTTTATTCCTGGTTCCGTTGGGGAAACATCGGCATTATTGATTCTATTAGGCGGACTATTCCTAGTGTTTGCTAAAATTGGAAGCTGGCGAATTATGCTGTCCTCAGTGATCGGAGCGATTGTAATGGGATTGATTTTCAATTCTGTTGTAGATGCAGGAATCATTTCAGATAGTAGTAAATTTTACGGATTAATGAGTACGGATTGGTGGAAACACTTAATTATCGGAGGTTTTGCCTTTGGTACAGTGTTTATGGCAACTGACCCGGTTACGGCATCACAGACTAATAAAGGGAAATGGATTTACGGTTTCTTAGTTGGATTTATTTCAATTTTAATCCGTGTGTTCAACCCGGCATATCCAGAAGGTGTGATGTTGGCCATCTTGTTGATGAATGTATTTGCCCCAACCATCGACCATTATGTGGTTCAAGGTAATGTGAAGAAAAGGATGAAACGTTTAAAAGTTAAAACAGCGTAATTATGGCAATTGATACTGATAAGAATTCATATACGATTTTATTCGCCATAGGTATGGTAATTGTCGTTGGTGCTTTATTGGCCTTTACGGCGTCTTCTTTAAAGCCGACGATTACAGAGAATGAGCGTATCGAAAAGCAACAAAACATTCTATATGCTATGGGCATCAATGAGAATGATGAAAGTAGCGCAAATTTTGTGGCCACTACTGATGCTCCTGAATTGTTTCAAAAAAATGTTGTTGAGCAATGGGTATTGGAGTCTCAGGATGGTGAATTGACAAAGCAAATGTCTCGTGAGGAGTACATGAAAGCAAACAATGGTCAAGAACCTTACCTAATTAATATTAAAAAGCAAAAGAGCAATGCCAAGGATGGTGGTGTTAGAAAATTGCCATTGTTTGTTGGAAAAGATAAAAACGGCAATAAAGTTTATGTTGCGCCTATATACGGAAAAGGTCTGTGGGATGCTATCTGGGGCTATGTGGCGATGGATGATAAAATGGTAGTGAAAGGTGCTTATTTTGACCATAAAGGTGAAACGCCTGGTTTAGGAGCAAACATTAAGCAACGTTTTTTTATGGATGATTTTATCGGCGAGCATTTGTTAAGCGAAGATGGTGCATTTAAAGGCATTACAGTTGCTAAAGGAAATGCTGATCCGAAAAATGAAAACAAAACGGATAATGAAGTGGATGCCATAGCTGGAGCCACCATTACGGGAGATGGCGTTACCGCTATGATAAAAAGTGATTTGAAGCTGTACAAGCCTTATTTCGATAACCTATTAAAGAACTAGACATGGGTATACTTTCAAAAAAAGACACAAAATTAATAACGGATCCGTTAGCGGATAATAACCCAATTACTATTCAGGTTTTAGGTATCTGTTCTGCGTTGGCGATTACGGCTGAATTAAAGGCTTCCATTGTAATGTCTGTTTCCGTACTGTTCGTTTTGGGCGTTGGTAACGTGGTGATTTCCTTAATGCGAAATATCATTCCATCAAAAATTAGAATCATAGTGCAATTGGTAGTTGTTGCTGCATTGGTAATCATTGTGGATCAGGTACTGAAAGCCTTTGCATACGAATTGAGTAAAACCCTTTCGGTATTCGTTGGTTTGATTATTACCAATTGTATTATCATGGGGCGTTTTGAGGCCTTTGCTTTGGGTAATGGCCCGTGGCGCTCGTTTTTGGACGGTATTGGAAACGCCGCTGGATACGGAGCCATTTTGATAATTGTTGGATTCTTTAGGGAACTTTTGGGCTCTGGGACTTTACTTGGATTTAAAGTTTTGGGGGATCCAATCGAAAAGACAGGATTGTACGCTATCGGTTATGAAAACAATGGATTTATGCTATTATCACCAATGGCATTGATTGTAGTTGGCGTCATCATTTGGGTACAACGTACTAAAAATAAGGCATTAATAGAAGATCATTAGAATAGTCGCTGTTGGCAGTCACAGTAAGCAGTCAACGCTGTAAACTGGGACTGAGACTGAAAACTTAAAAGCATATGGAACATATAGAATTATTTTTCAAATCGATTTTTATTGACAACATGGTATTTGCCACGTTCTTAGGAATGTGTTCTTACCTAGCGGTTTCTAAAAAAGTAAGTACCGCAGTTGGTTTAGGTGCAGCAGTAATTTTTGTTTTGGCGATTACAGTACCTTTAAACTGGTTGTTGGATCAGTATTTGTTACAACCGGGTGCATTGGTTTGGTTGGGTCCAGAGTTTGCAGATTATGATTTAAGCTTTTTATCTTTTATCATGTTTATTGCCACGATTGCCACCATGGTACAATTGGTTGAAATAGTAGTTGAGAAATTTTCGCCATCATTATACAACTCCCTTGGTATTTTCTTGCCATTGATCGCTGTAAACTGTGCAATTTTGGGAGGTTCTTTATTCATGCAGTCCCGTGAAATTGCCTCTTTAGGATTGGCCTTTAATTATGGTATTGCTTCAGGTATCGGTTGGTTCTTGGCTATTTTGGCCATTGCCGCCATTCGCGAAAAAATTAGATATTCAAATGTGCCACCGGCCTTGAGGGGGTTAGGAATTACCTTTATCATAACAGGTTTAATGGCCATTGGTTTTATGAGCTTTGGAGGTATGTTGACAGGTGGAGACGAGGAAGCAGCCAAAGAAGCAAAAACTGCTAAGGTTGAAGATAAGCTTGATGATTCGGAAGAGAACAAAGCGGTTACTGAGCCTAGTCGAAGTATAGCTAATAATACAACAATAAATGAGTAATATGATTTTGGCAATAGATTTTGGAGTTATAACAGCAACCGTGGTGGCGTTTTTGATTGTTACGCTATTGTTGGTAGCTCTTTTATTATTTGTAAAGCAAAAATTATCACCATCTGGTCCAGTAAAAATTACCATTAATGGTGAAAAGGAAATAGAAGTGGCCTCTGGAGGTAGTTTGTTGTCCACTTTGGGGGGTAAGAAGATTTTCTTGCCATCTGCGTGTGGTGGGGGTGGTACCTGTATCCAATGTGAATGCCACGTACTTGAGGGTGGAGGCGAAGCTTTGCCTACTGAAACGCCCCACTTTACAAGAAAGGAATTGCAACACGGAGCGAGATTGGCATGTCAGGTAAAAGTAAAGCAGGACATGAACATTACCATCCCAGAAGAAGTATTTGGTATTAAAAAATGGGAAGCTGAGGTTGTGCGTAATTATAACGTAGCTTCTTTTATTAAGGAGTTTGTGGTGCGTATTCCTGAAGATATGAATTACAAAGCTGGGGGATATATTCAAATTGAAATTCCGCCCTGCGAGATCAAATATTCTGATATTGATATTACGGCACATCCCGAAGAGCACGAAACGCCGGATAAGTTCCAAGCGGAGTGGGATAAGTTTGGTTTATGGCCTTTAGTCATGAAGAATGATGAAACCGTGGAAAGAGCTTATTCAATGGCTTCTTACCCTGCTGAAGGACGAGATATTATGTTAAACGTTCGTATTGCTACCCCACCATGGGATCGTGCTAAAAACGGTTGGATGGATGTAAATCCCGGAGTGGCATCTTCTTATATTTTTGCTCAAAAACCAGGAGATAAAGTTACTATTTCAGGGCCTTACGGTGAATTCTTCATCAACGAATCCGATAGCGAGATGCTGTATGTTGGTGGTGGAGCTGGAATGGCACCTATGCGTTCGCATTTATATCACTTATTTAAAACATTGCAAACAGGTCGAAAAGTAACCTATTGGTATGGTGGACGTTCTAAGCGTGAGTTGTTCTACTTGGAGCATTTCTACGATTTAGAAAAGAACTTCCCTAACTTTAAATTCTATTTGGCTCTTTCTGAGCCATTACCAGAGGATAACTGGAAGGTGAAAGAAGATATTGACGCCCCTGGTGATGGTTTTGTAGGCTTCATTCACAATTGTGTAATTGATAACTATTTAAGCAAGCACGAATCACCAGAGGATATCGAATTGTATTTCTGTGGACCTCCATTAATGAACAAAGCCGTTCAGAAAATGGGAGAGGACTTTGGAATTCCTGATGAGCACATTCGATTTGACGACTTTGGAGGATAGTTCGAAGGCTAAGCGACATTTGGTAGAAATGTCATGCTGTTCCGATAACCATCGGGATTGTTTCAGCATCTCATAATAAAAACGAAAAACCAACTCAATTGAGTTGGTTTTTCGTTTTTACATACTCTAAACTACATTTTTGGTGGCATATATGCTGGGACTACATTTTCAACCGCAGGTATTGTCTTCAAATAAGTAAAAATAGCCTTCAGGTCATCATCTGGTAAATTGCTATAAGACTGCCACGGCATAGGAGGCATTACGGGACGGCTTCCTTCCATGCCTTTGTAAAGCCCTTTTTTAATGGACCTCAAGAATTGTTCTTCGGACCAGTTTCCAATTCCAGTATCGTCAGGGGTTAAGTTGGCCGAAAATGATGTGCCCCATGGTCCCGTTGCGGCGGTTAGCCCCATATTAAAAAGGATGTATGACTTTGCAGTATTACTGTCATACGGGGGTAAGCCCTCATCCGAAGGATGCCCAGAAAGTAATCGGCTTGTGTCTAATTCCGGCCCTTTTTCACCAAATTTTTTCGGGGTGTGGCAATCATGGCAACCTACTGCATTTACTAATTGTTCACCACGCTTAACGGGGTCAACTTTTGGAGTTTCCTCAGCAGGCTCATAAGCTTTAACGGATTCTTCTTCCTTTTTACCGGAGTTGCATGACAAAAGAATGCAAAACCCCAGTCCTAAAAGCAAAGTGTTTGTTTTCATTTTGGTTGGCTTTAAATTGGTTTACCCTGCTTAAGATAGGAAATTTTGGGTTAATTTTAATGTCAAACCAAAAAGCTATAAACCGCTATACAGAGAACAAATGGAATTTGGTTGCTCTTTTTTTAAACAAATCTTGGATTGCCATTACATTTTCAACACCGTCCAATCGGCACAAAAATTCAATCACCTCGCATAAGCCTTTGAATAAATTGTCTTTGTCCATTGGGTTTTCGGGCTTGTTGTTTTTATGGTGTAACGGTACTTGATAACCACAGGCTTTTAAAAATGCATGTTCAATTCGAAGCAATTCCAACGGCGAATATCCATTAAATTTTCGGCCTAGATTTTGGTGTACTTTGCCAATGTAATTCAGTTTTAAAGTACCATGTTCATCCGATAAGTGTTTCCATCCATCGGTTTTATCTAAAATATTGCCTACTGCACATTGTTGACAACATTCAGGGTTTAGTGTGTTATTATGGAAAGCGATATACAATTTTTGTATAGCGGATTCTAATCTTTGTGAAGTTTTCATAAGACCCAATTTTCTTTGAAATTACAAAAAATTGCGATTTTAATTGTGAAACTACTCTTAAAATTTTTGTTGAGTTCATACCAAACCTTAATTCATCAGCGTTAAAAAAGTAATGAAGAAATTAGCAATATCTACGTTGATTTTAATCCTTATTGTTGCTTTGGCATATCAAATAAAGCCTATTCAACATACCGCAAACGCCATAGCTTCTGAAGTGCGACCGACAAGTTTGTTGAACAAAGACAGTCTTACCATTAGGTCAAGAGTAAATGTACCCAAAGGCTACAAACGAGCAGCATATCCCAAAGGTTCATTTGAGGAATATCTTCGGAACTATAAACTGAAACCTTTCGGGACAAGAATTATTAATTATGACGAAACCGAATATTTTTGGCAGTTTGGACATATTGGAATATTAGAAGTCCCTGTGCCTAAAAATGGTCTGCAACAATGTGCCGATGCCTTAATCCGAATCCGAAGTGAATACCTTTGGGACAATGAAAGAAAGGACGAAATCGGTTTTAATTTCACCAGTGGACATTATTGCTCATGGAAAAAGTATGCAGAGGGCTATCGCCCGAAAATTAGAGGTAACAAAGTTACATTTCATAAAACTGCTTCTAAAAATTATTCAAAAGCAAACTTCTACAAATACCTCAATTTAATTTACACGTATTCCGGGACGTTGTCACTTTACAACGAGTTACCAAAAATCAATAATCCCAAAGATTTGAAAATTGGGGATATGTTAATTAAAGGTGGTTCGCCTGGGCATATCGTCATGATTTGTGACGAGGCGGTAAATTCAAATGGGGATAAAATCTACCTGCTTTTTCAAGGGAACACCCCGGCCCAAAGTGTGCATTTAGTAAAAAATTTAGAGGATTCCCAAATATCCCCTTGGTATCATTTGGAAAAGGATGCGGTGATTCCTGTATCCAATTATACGTTTAATAGTTCAAAATTTGTAAGGTTTAAATGATATGAGGACAACATCATTTTGATGGATTTGATTTCAAATCTGACTCTTTTTTGTCCGAAGTATCCGAAATTAAATAGGCGATACAACGAAAAAAATAAACCATACAGCCAAAAGTTTACTGTTTTAGGCCAAATCCAGTGATTTCCCTGCTCACTTTCATGTTTTCATTCGATGTAGCTATATATGAATCATAAAGCTATTAATCATGAAAAAAACTTTACTTCTTGCGTTGCTCTGCTTCGCAAGCATTAGCGCATTCGGCCAAACCTGGACGGGTGGTGGAGCTAACACCAACTGGAACAATACCGACAACTGGGATAATAATACCGTCCCTACTGCGTCGGATGATGTGATTATCCCAACTGGATTTACGGTAACCTTAAATGTTACCGGAAGTGTGAAATCCATTGATGTCCAAGGGACTTCGATTTTTAACATGAACACCAGTTTTACGTTTACTGATGCATCTAGTTTTGGTGCAGATACTACTGTCAATTGGAGTGCTGGCAATTTAAATGGTAATGCGGCCATTCTTAACAATTTTGGTACGGTTAATCTAATTAGTACTGGAAGCAAAGCTATTATTGGAAATACTAGTTTCAATAATTCCGGTACTTTTAATATCTCCTCAAGTGGTGATTTATCGATATCAGATGGCACTTTAAACAATCTTGCTTCGGGCGTTATCGATATGCAATCCGATTCAGGGGACATCACATGGTTTTCGGGAAGCACACACATTTTGAACAATTCCGGAACCATCAAAAGGACTGCAACGGCTGGCGAAGCCCAAATTGTTGTGCTTCTCAATAACAATGACGGTACAATTCAAGTGGAAAGTGGTACTTTGTCGTTACAAAATGCTATTGGAAAAAACCTAACAGATGGTACTTTCAACGTATTTTCAGGGGCTACATTGGATTTTGATACGGTAGCTACGCTATCTGGTACCATTACGGGGGTAAACAATGGTACTATAGGCTGGTACAGCACCTTTAGCGTTCCATTAAGTGCAACATTAAATTTCACGGGTTCGGGGGATTTTAACTGGAACACTGGTACGCTAAATGGCGGTGGCACACTGACCAATCTAAGTGCCGTTAATCTTGAAGGGACAGGTACCAAGACGATTTCAGAGGATACTACATTGAGCAATCAAGGCACTTTGAACTTTACTGGAGTTGGTGATTTATCCATATCGGATGGGATATTGGACAATCTAGCTTCAGGTGTTGTTGATATGCAATCCGATTCAGGGAACATCACATGGTTTTCGGGAAGCACACACATTTTGAACAATTCCGGAACCATCAAAAGGACTTCTACCACAGGTGAAGCCCAAATCGTAGTACTTCTCAATAACAATGACGGTACAATTCAAGTGGAAAGTGGTACGTTGTCATTACAAAATGCTATTGGAAAAAACCTGACCGATGGTACTTACAACGTATTTTCAGGGGCTACATTGGATTTTGATACTGTAGTCACGTTATCGGGGGCCATTGCGGGTGTAAACAATGGTACTATAGGCTGGTACAGCACCTTTAGCGTTCCATTAAGTGCAACATTAGATTTCACGGGTTCGGGGGATTTTAACTGGAACACTGGTACGCTAAATGGCGGTGGCACACTGACCAATCTAAGCACCGTTAATCTTGAAGGGACAGGTACCAAGACGATTTCAGAGGATACTACATTGAGCAATCAAGGCACTTTGAACTTTACTGGAGTTGGTGATTTATCCATATCGGATGGGATATTGGACAATCTAGCTTCAGGTGTTATCGATATGCAATCCGATTCGGGGAACATCACATGGTTTTCGGGAAGTACGCACATTTTGAACAATTCTGGAATCATCAAGAGGACTGCAACGGCTGGGGAAGCCCAAATTGGAGTAATCCTCAATAATACTGATGGTACGATTCAAGTGGAAAGCGGCACATTGTCCCTTCAATCTAATATTGGTAAAAATTTTACGAATGGGATCTATAATGTGTTCGCTGGAGCTGCTTTTGATTGGGACGGCGAAGTTACCCTATTAGGAAATTTAACAGGTACCATAGATGGGGATTTGAATTTTGTAAGCACAATTTTGGTAAATTCAACAACCACCGCAACGCTGGGTTTCAGTGGTACGGAACATGTTAATTGGGCGTCTGCCACTTTGAGCGGAGGGGGAACCCTTGTAAACCAAAGCATTATTGATTTAGTAGGGGCCGCAACCAAAACTATTAACGGGGATACTGTATTGAACAATGAAGGCATAATAAACTTCGCATCAAGTGGCGACCTTAGTATCTCACAAGGTGTTGTGAATAATCAAGTTGGGGGTATAATTGATTTACAAACTGATAGCGGTAACCCAACCTGGTTTAGTGGATCCTCTCATATATTAAATAATTACGGATTGCTAAAACGATCAACATCAACGGGATTGGTGCAGTCTTTTGTAGAGTTGCATAATTTTGGCACTATTGAAGTAGAATCTGGTGAATTGGAAATTACAAGCTCTCAACCATTTACCAATGAAACTTCCGGAATTGTAAAAGGTATTGGGGTATTTGATTTGCCACCAATATCGGTCTATACTAATGATGGAACATTTGAACCTGGATTGTCCCCGGGAACCTTAACTGTTCAAGGTGATTTTGAATCGACCTCAACTTCAGTTTTGGATATAGAATTGAACGGATTAACACCTGATACGGAGCATGATGTTTTAGCCATAATTGGAAATAATAATATTTTTGAGGGTATCGTAAACGTCACTATGGGCTTTGAAGGTACCGTAGGCGATGAATTTACCATTGCAACGACGAGTGGAACTATTGCCACGGCCAATTTACAATCTCCTATTGAAAATGTAGATTTTGATGGGAAGCGATATACTTTTGAGGTAAGCTATCCTGATAACAACAAAGTAGTACTGACCATTACAGATAAGTTGGACATTTTGCCTCCCGATATTATCACCAAGGATATAACGGTGCAATTGGACAATACGGGTAACGTAAGTATTGTGCCCACCGATGTGGATGACGGGACAACTGACAATTGTACCCCAACAAACGAATTGGTTTTTGCACTGGATGTAATGGATTTCACTTGTGCAGATTTAGGCGATAATATTGTTATGCTTACAGTAACGGATAATGACGGCAATGCGGGAAGCTTAAATGCAACAGTAACCGTTGAAGACAGCATTGACCCGACAGTTGTCACTAAAAATATTACAGTTCAGTTGGATGCTTCGGGCAATGCTAGCATCGCGCCCGGTGATATTGATGATGGTTCGAGCGATAACTGTACCATCGATAATTTAAGTCTGGATATTACCGACTTCACCTGTGCAGATTTGGGAGCCAATCCGGTAAATTTGACGGCCACGGACCAAAGTGGTAATAGTGCTTCGGCTAGCGCCAATGTAAACGTTGAGGATATTATTGCTCCAACCGTAATTACTAATGATATAACAGTTCAGTTGGATGCCTCAGGAAACGCTTCTATTACTACGGCAGACGTTGATAATGGTTCGAGTGACAACTGTACGATTGATAGTTTCAGTCTGGATATCACCGACTTCACCTGTGCAGATTTGGGAGCAAATACGGTAAATCTTACCGCTACAGACCAAAGTGGCAACAGTGTTTCAGCATCAGCAACAGTAACGGTTGAGGATAGTATCGACCCCACTGTTGTTACCAAAAATATCACGGTTCAGTTGGATGCATCGGGCAATGCCAGCATTACTGCTAGTGACATCAACGATGGGTCAAGCGATAACTGTACAATAGCTGGTTTAAGTTTAGACATTACTGATTTTACCTGTGCAGATTTGGGAGCCAATCCAGTAAACCTTACTGTAACAGACCAAAGTGGAAATAGTGCCTCTGCACCAGCAACAGTGACTTTAGAGGATGTTATAGATCCAGTAGTTACTTGTCCTTCTGATATTATTCAGCCAGGTGATCCGGAAGTTTGTGGCGCAGTAGTAGTCTTTATGGCTTCCGCAACCGATAACTGTGCAGGGGTTGTCACGTCAAGTGTTCCTACATCAGGAAGCATATTCCCAATCGGAACAACTACAGTAACTGTAACAGCAACTGATGCTTCAGGAAATACGGATGTTTGCACCTTTGATGTGACTGTAAATGATACCGAAGATCCAGTAGTTAGCTGTCCATTGGATATAGTTCAACCTGCTGACCCCGGAACATGTGGAGCGGTGGTAAATTTTATGGCCTCTGCAACGGATAATTGCTCTGTCGTAACCACCTCCAGTGCGCCCGCCTCGGGAAGTGTATTTCCCGTTGGGACGACGGAAGTAACAGTGACGGCAACGGATGCTTCAGGAAATACTGATGTTTGCACATTTGATGTTACGGTAAATGATACTGAAGACCCCGATATATCTTGTCCATCAGACTTTTCTATAGAGAACGAAGGGCCTTATATACTTCCGGATTATATTGCGGACAATACTGTTGTGGCATCCGATAATTGTGGCTTTACCGTTGTGCAATCCCCGGTTGCAGGAACAGTGTTGCCCTACGGTTTGCATGCCATTTCGTTTACGGTTACGGATGATTCCGGGAATCAAAATACGTGCTCATTTAACCTTTTTGTAGACGATACCACTTTAGGTTCGGATGAAAACGTTTTAAAGGATAGTGATATCATGTTATATCCAAATCCGACAACAGATAAACTCAACATTAAGAAACTTGGCAATTTTGAATTATCGAAGGCCGAAATTATTGATGTGTCAGGCAAAATAGTGCATAAAGTTGATTTAAAACTAATGACTATTTCAAAAGAAATATCGCTTCGCAATTATGAAAGCGGTGTTTATTTCCTAAAGGTTTATGGCGCCAATAACAGCGTTGTTATTAAAAGGGTCATGAAGTATTAGTTTTATGAGTTGAGCGGAAAGCTATCAACTTAGGTTGGTAGCTTTTTTGCTCACAATTTTTATCGGATTAACCAGTAACTTTATTTTCGTTGAGGAATTTCAGGGTAACCAAACTAAGTTATCGTTTAATTCACTATAAACAAGCTTTAAATATTGAATTTAAATATCTTAAAATACTTTATGTCAGTTAAATATGCCTTTAAATTGCAAACTTTGTAAGTTCTATTTCTCAAGAGTATTATGTCAGAGGTATTTATTCTGTGATAATAAATTCTGTTAAACGAAGTGCCGGTGAAAACAGTGTAAAAAAATAAAACAAAACCAAGAACCTAACTAAAAGCCATTGATTATTATGATTGATGGCTTTTTTTCTATACACGTAGTTTATTCCTTCTTATTATTAGAATGATAGCTGCGGTAATCAAGATTAAAATTGAGATAAGGTACCAAGCAAATTTGGAGGGTCCACTTATGATAATTGGGCTTGTATCCCCAATTAACACCAAGCCCGCCCAATATTGAGGAGTAACGGTTCTACCTTCAGCTTCGGAAATATAGTCCAGTTTTGCTTGTCGCAGGGCTTTGTCTTTAGGTAATCCCCTTTTGATATATTTAAAGAAAAGTTTTAATATTTCAGCACTAGATTTTTCATCTATTTTCCAAAGGCTGGTCAAAATACTTTCGCTTCCAGCATAGTTGAAGGCATGGGCCAAGGATATCATACCTTCTCCAGCTTGATAGGCAGGTTTTCCGGTTTCACAAGCGGTTAAGATGGCCAAGTTTGAGTTGAGGTTTTCATTGTAGATTTCATAGGTGTACAGTGAATTATCCTCAGCAGATTCATTTTTAGCAAAAATTAACCGGGACAGTTCTGGGGTAAGATTATTAGATTCGGCATGTGTACCGATATGGATAATTTTATGCTCGTTAGCCTCGTTTTTGAAAATTGTCTTGGATGCATTTTCATTAATAAAATAGTCTCCGTTAAATACCTTGGAATACTCTTTGGCGAGATCAACACTAAATGGCTGTGGCAATAGACTTAAATATGTTTTGTCTAAACCAATGGAATCCGTAATAGCCAACTTATAAGAGTCTTTCATGCGGTCGTTAAACTCAGGAGCAAAGGCCACGAAGTCCTTTTCGTAATTTATGGGCTTTTTGTTTTTTCCAATCAATAAAAGGCTGTAATTATATGAAATGGAATAGTCGCTAAGTAAACTTTTGCTTTTTAGGTCCTTAAATGAGTTGATTTTGAAAGGTGTTAGGCTTTCAAAACTCAAATTGAAAAGGTTGCCGTCGGGAATGATAATGACATGCTCAGTGTCAATACTACTTTTAAAAGGTTTCCAAAGCTGTTCATAAAGTTGATACAGGTTATTGCTAGTAGATTCCATATCGGATTGGTTTTCCGCCAGATTTGAAATGGCATCACTTACTCCTTTATGATTCAACTTAAACAATTCCTTATGGCTTTTGGAAAGCACCAAGCCGTAAAGAGTAGTGTCGACATACATATAGCGCACCACGGTGGTGTTTTTTGGAATATCCTTATGGAGATTATCCAGGGGTTCTTCAATGGATGCATATCGCATTTTATGATACTTTGGAAAAGTTTGTTTCAGGGAGTCCAAAAATATGTTCCATTCATTATTTGATTCCATAAAAGATTCAAATGAAGCCTCTTTGCCATTTAAGGCCGCAAACATATTTTCTTTTAGGGCGCTTTCCCTTAATATGGTTGCCTCTGGAACATTATAGAAATTGACTCTTTTCAGGTTGAGCCTAGATCGTATTCTACTATATATACTCGATTCGTGTAATTCAATAAGATTTACCAAATGCGATTGGTCTTTATTTTTATCATATAGGTCTATAAAAAGGCGTTTTCTAAAATCAATCAATGCATTACTGTCATACAAAAGCGTTTCAAGGTCGGCATGTGTTTTAATGATGTTTTTTCTTCTTTCAACAATTTTGAGCGCCGCTTCGGTTTGCTTTAAAAGACTGTCTAAACTTGATTTGCTCTGTTCTTTTTTTAAAAAATACTCGGATTTCGATTTTATAAGAAGGGAGAGGGGTTTTCTGGTTTCATTTTGGATGGAATCCAAAAGACTATTCATATTCAAACGGCCTTTGTCAAAAAAGGAAAGGGCTTTGTTGCTATATTTTAATGCATTGTTATAATCCTTAATGTCAAAATAAACGATTGCCAAGTTTTGAGTTTGAAAAAACTTAAGCAACTCGTTTTGATAAGAATTTTTTTGAGTGAAGTTGTAACCTTCAAAAGCTAATGCAAGCGCTTTTTTATTCATGCCAAGTTTTGCATAAAACCTCGACATTTCGATTAAACCATCTAAAAATGAACTTGAATAGACACCGTTAAAACTTTCCCTGTAGAATGCTTCGCACTTTTCATACATCTTTTGTGCGTTTTTAAAATCATCAATATTTTCATAAATCGACGCTCTAACCAAATAAGCATAGGCCTTTGCAAAAGGTATGTTTTCAATATTTTTAAGACCTTTGTCCGCAAATGCACCGGCTTTGTCAAAGTTTCTGGCTATTAGGTGTAAATGTCCCAAAATAAGTTGCGAAATGGTAAGTCCGTTGTCGTTGCGGGGTAGTATTTTTTGCTTTTCTGTATAGGCAAACGTAGCCAAGTCTATGGCACGCTCGTTATCCCCGACGCCTCTATAAAAACCTGCGAGATTATCAATACAGGCTAATCGTTTTTTTGTGCTCTTTAATTTTTCAGCTTCATCAGTAATTTCACTGCTATAATCCTGCAAATGCCCTATGGCCTCATGTAATGAAGCAATGGCTTTTTCGGTTTTACCTGTATTAAATTGGTTGAGGGCAATGCTATTTTTGGTGATGCCCCTAGTGTATTTTTTTTCTAAATTGCCTTGGGGAGATTGGTTCAAGAACCTTAGGGCTTCGGCATAATAATAATTAGAACTGTCCAATTTCTGCAGGCGCGTATTTATAAGGCCTAAAAGGTTATAGGTTTTGAAGTGAAATTCCTTGGTAACGTTGGAGTCATTTGCAAAACGATGTAGCACTTGGTGCAATATACTTTCAGAAAGCGCCAGATTATTGTTGCTAAATAAACTATCGGCTATTTGTACTGTTTTTTTTAAATCTTCTATATCGGAATTCACCGAAATGTTTTGTGCTTCAAATACCATCGTATTTAGATACAAAAGCAGACAAGTTGCGTATCTAAAATATTTGAAACACCTAATCATAGTTTGATTGAAGTTTTAATCCGTCAGTTCAGAAAGAATTATCTTGGCCGAATCTGTTTCGCTCAAGGTAAGATATTTTTTAGCTAATTCCACATTTCCTTCTTTGATATATGCCAGTCCCAAGTAAAAGTAAGCGTCGTTTAAAAAGACGAAATCATCTTCGGCTTCAACGGCACGTTCCAAAAATGGAATGGCCTCGGCCTCATTTTTGTTGGCCAGATATGCCGAACCAATAAAATAGTTTAAGGTGTCGTTTTCCGGCTCCTTTTCGCTTAAAGCTCCCCATTTTTTTATAGCCAAATCATAGTCTCCGTGTTTATAGTTTACCATTGCATCCAAAAACTCAAAATCGGTTTCGCTACTGCTCATGGTTGTGGCTAGCCCTGGGTCTGGGCTGTAATATTTTGAATAAATGCTTTGATTTGGGTTGCCACTAAAGAACCAAATACTTCCAACAGCAACTACTATGGCCGCTGCGGCCGCCAATTTGCTGTAATTCAAAAACCTCACTTTTCCGGAGGTGATGTTCTTTTCGGTTTCCGTAATGCTAACATCCTTGTGGAATTCGTCCAGATCTTCCTTTAAGGATTGCGCCTCAATGCCATAAAGCATTGTTTTTACATCCTCCACTTGGGTCCTAAAATCCTCATCAAGTTCCAACAGGCGGTTAAAGTCCTTTAGCTCTTGGGTGGTCATAGTGCCGTCTAGATAACTCTCAATTATTTCGAGTAAATCTTGTGGTATGTTGCTATTATCTTTCATCAGTTATTTTGAGCCTAAAATCATAGATTTCAATTTTTTCATACACCTGTATTTTTTATTTCGGGCGGTGGTTTCTTCAATGTTCAGTTCAATAGAAATATCCCTCAACGATTTTTTCTCAAAGTAAAAGGTTCTTAAAAGTTGTTTACAAGGTTGTCCCAAATTTTTAAAGGCCTCCATGGCTAGCTTTAGTTTTTCATCGTCTTTGGGGTTGCCCTCACTAAAGTCCTCATCCTTAAAAGTATTCAGGGCTTCATCTGTTAGCGATCTTGAGCCTTTAAATGACTTTGAGCGTACCACGTCTGTCCATTTGTTTTTTGCTATTCGATACAGATACCCTTGAAGCGCAGTTTCGTTTTCGGGCTTAAACCTGTCAATTTTGACATGATTCCAAACCGTGATAAATGCCTCTTGATAGATGTCTTTGGCATGATCGACAGAACCGCTGTTTTTTAAAACCAAACTTTCCACTTTAGGATAATTTTCAATATAAAAACTTTTTAAAGCTTTTGAATTGTTGTTTTTAATAGCCTCGATAAGATGCAGTTGATGCTCAAGTTTGGTGGCTTGTCTCATAGTTATAGCAATTCCAATGAGAAATATACAACTATTTCATCCTACACCAAATACTTCGCTATTAAATGGTTATTATTTCGATTATTTACTTTTTTCTTTGTTTTTGTGTGCTATACTTTTAGTTCCCATTAGCTTATATTCGGGTTATCTGGTGCTACATCGAAAATGTCAGGAACACCGTCGTTATCTCTATCAGATAATGATTCTCTGTCCGGAAGCAATAATTCAAAGGTAATGGGGAAGAACACATTCATTACCAAATTATCGTATTCATTTATTGGTCCTGCTGAGATTGAAATTGTAGCGGAGCTTCCCAAGGGAGTAGGAACAACAGCAACCGAAATAATAGCCCTTGTATTGCCAAACCTTATGGCTCTGTTGCTTACGGCTCTTGAAATTCCTCCAAAATCTGCAACTTGGGTAGGGGGCGCACAATCAATTATTGGTGTGCCGTTAAATCCGTATTCGTTTGCCAAAAGATCATTAATAACAATGGCTCTTATTTGGTCAATATTTGTGGTGGTAAATGAAACCACGGGATAATATCGCCAAAATACTTTATTTTGAACGTCATTATTCGATCGCCTTATATCTGCACCAAATGCCGAATTGGGTATGGCGATTTCGGTAGCCGCATATCCTTGTGGCACATCAAAACTCATATTGATATTTGGAAATGAATGGGTGAATCTGACTTTGGGATCTGGCATTATTGGAATACTCGAAAAGGGGGCGGGAATTCCATTTGCAGCGTCCCAATATACGGCTGTTGGGCCAACCAAATTTGGGCACCCTTGCTGGGATGTTGCGTTTCCTAGGTTTACTGCATCATTATCATTGGTGCTGCAAGATGCCAAAAGAATGGCAATTACTAATAGACCGTAAAGTTTTATCGCTTTCATGGTTTTTGACTTTTAGTATTTGATGTACATCGATAACATGTATTAAATGTCATCAAAATTATTGTTGAATATTGTATTGTGTCCAATCTTGGTTATTCATGGAGTTGTCGATATTGGGATTGTAGTTGGCATCATTGGTGCCATAGTATTCATTATTTTGGTTCACCCAATAATAATCGTTTTGGCCTTCGGCGTAGTATTGTTGCCCAGTGCTCGGATTTGAAATTGTGGTGCGTTCCCATATACCATTGTTGATGGAGCTTGAATGTCCAGCATCGTTCATTGCATTGCGACGTTTCCAACTTTCGTGGTTGCTATCGGTGATGGAACTATATGTCCTGCCATTGTTCAAAATAGCCTGTCCTTGAGCCTTGATATTGGACATGCGTTGCTGGTGTGCGGCCGCACTTTGTCCCGAAAGTTGTGCATAATATTGGTTGTTCGCCTGCACCCATTGTGGGTTGATTTGAAAATTCACCAAGGAATTTATAAAGGCCTTTTTTGCTCCTTCGTAAGCATTGGCGGGTGCACCCATTGCATTCAATGTATAGCCCCAATCCATGCCACCGGTAGTTGGGTAGTGGTTGGTAAAATAGCGGATGATGCCTATCGATTTTTCGCCTTTTTGGTCTACCCATTCTGTGGCTACGCACTGATATTGCTTGTTCTCTGGCATTCCTTTAAATAGATAACTGTCAAATTGTTTATCGAATCGCGCCAATGCGGGCAATTGAAACTGATTTACAAGTTTAAGGCCTTGTTGCTGGGCATAGGGGATGATATCCTCCTGAAGTACCCGGTTTAAATCTTTTGGAGGTGCAACGCGACTGCCATTTTGCTGACTTATGTAGTTTAATTCTTGGTTGTTGGAAAAGAAATGGGAAATAAAACGTTCGCCATAAACCTTAACTCCATCATTGGATTCAAACAAAATCCCTTTCTGCTTATTATTGCTTACTTGCCAAGAGTTTGGAATGGGCATAACGCCCACGGGCATGCCAAATTGCTTGCTCATTACTTTGTAACCTTTTAAGGTACCATTAGGACGAGCGTTATTTTGTACAGGTTGAGCTTTATTAAATTCTTTTGCTTCATCCTCAAAATAAGTGTTAGAATCGTATCCGAATTCGGCGTAATCGTTGTTTTCTTTTTGCTGTCCGCAGGAGAAAATAATTAGGGTTAAAAAGGATAGAATGCAAATGGAAGTTTTCATAATTTCTAATAGGTTAACAGTTTATTATTTCGATTTATACTATCACATCGAAAGGATTTAAAAATGTCATCACCGCATCAACTTTTTAGTATTTTTGTGAAATGGGAAAACCGCTGACCGAGCAAGAGTTACATAATTTGGCCATGAACCACGTGGGTAAGGAACTGGAAGAACGTGGTTATGAATTTATTGCTGTAAACAGTAAGTTGAAAAAGCACCCGCAATTTGTGTGTGTGGATAAAGACAACCAATATTATTTTGTAATTGTGAAGGTGGCGATACTGCCGGATAACCCAAATAATTACGATGTGGTATGGATGGAATCCTTCAAAAAACATGCTCGGGACAATAATGCCAAGGTACTTTATGCTGGAGTGGGTATTGGCAATATTGATGGCGAAACATCCCATATTTATTTGGACGAGGAATACCTTTTGGAATATAGTGGTATCCGACTTGTTGAAACCAATTTAAATTAGGTTTATGATTTTTATTAAAAAGAAAAAGGCTCCAGCTTGGGGCTTTGTTTTTGTGTTTATTTTGATTTTAGTTTCGTGCAAAACGGAGGTGAAAAACACTAAGTTGTCAGGTTCGGTTTTCGGTACAGGATACTCCATTATTTATGATTCCGAAGTGGATTATACTTCTGAAATTGATAGTCTGTTTGCAATATTGAATAAATCGCTATCCACCTATATGCCTAATTCGGATATTTCGAAATTGAATAGAAACGAACCTTTTGAAATGGACGAGCATTTCATCAAAGTTTACGATACTTCAAAAACCATTTTTGAACTTACCGAAGGTGCTTTCGACCCTACCATCGGGAATGTGGTAAATGCCTGGAGTTTTGGCGCAGATAGAGCCATTGAAAATTTGGATAGTTTGAAGATTGACAGTCTAATGCAATACGTGGGTTTTAATAAAACTAACAGAAAGGGTTCAGAAATTGTAAAATCACATCCTAACTTATATTTGGAGTTTAATGCAATTGCTAAGGGCTATGGTGTGGATGTCATTGGCCAGTTTTTGGAATCGAAAAAGGTCCATAATTATTTAGTTGAAATAGGAGGCGAAATACGAGCCAGGGGTAAGAATGCAGAAAAACAATCACCGTGGAAAGTAGGGGTGGAGGAACCTCATTTTGATGGACAGCAATCCATTTTAAAAGCCATAACTTTAAATAATGAAGCGATGGCAACATCCGGAACCTATAGAAAATTTAAGGTAGACGAAAATGGGAATCGCTATTCTCATATTATCGACACCAAAACTGGCTATCCCAGCAAAACCAATTTGCTGAGTATTTCAGTAATTGCCAAAAATTGTATGGTGGCGGATGCCTATGCTACGGCTTTTAAAACCATGGGGATTGAAAAAATAAAGCAGTTTTTAAAGAATCACCCTGAACTAAAAGTGTTTTTGATTTTTGAAAATGAACATAAGGACTTTGAAACCTTGGCGCTGAATGGATTTGAGTAACCCAGAGGTTAATTATCGAGCCTCACTCTGGCTTCACTCTGTTTTCCTTTTACCCAAAATACATTCTTGTTATCAATGGCAGCGTATACTTTTAAATCACCAAACCGCTCTTTATTGGTGTATGCGTAGTCACAAAGTATTTTTTTAAAAAAACTGGTGGCATTGGATTTAATATCAATTTCATCTTTTGAAAATTTGATTGTGTTGGCTTCGATGATTTCAAATTTTAGTTCCTTATAGGTTTTATTCTTTCCTGTTAATCTTGAAACTGTATCGTAGTATATATTGTTGAATCCTTTGGAAATGAGATAATACGTCAGCTTTGATTTCTTTTCATGCCAAAGAAAGCATAATTGATGCAAAACATTCTTTTTCTGCGAAATATAAAATGTTTCAAAATCATAAATAAGATTGGCCCATCTGCGTTTATAAGCAAAATCACCAAAACCAATATCAAATAGCTTGATGTTATTATCGATAGACCATTCGATTTCTTTGTACAGACCTATATTGCCCAAGCTGAATTTGGAATAGTCAAGGTCATATGAAGATACCGAACCCACTAGAATATCGTCGAGATTGTAATTTAGAGATATTTGTATTGGTATGCCATTGTCGTAAATCACAAATAGGGAAGCACTCTTATTATTAATACCGTTGTATGCCAGGTTAACAAAATAATCCCAGTCTTTTAAGGCTTTGTTTCGTCCACTTCTTTGCGTAAATCGCTTACGGATCATTTCTTTAAGTAGACGCATTAATACCTCGCACTCTTCTTTTGAAATATGTCCAAAAAACGTTCTGTACGAAATATCGAAACTTAGTTCGAGTCTGCTAATGGAACGTTTGATAACCTTTCTGAAATTACTACTACATTCAGATTTTAAATAATCTTCGACAGAAGTAAGTTCTTTTTTAAGGCTAATTGCGAGGCCTGGTTTTACAGAGGTCTTTGTGGGTTGCAATTCACTATTAAAACTCAGTTCTAGATAATTTGGAATTAATTCAAGAATGTGACTTTTTACGCCAAACTGATTTTCAGGAACTATTCTGAGACTCAACGGTGAATCAAAAAGGAAAATGTTTTTTAAAACTTGAGGGACATAGTGCTTTTCAAACACAGATGTATAGAAATCTATCGTGCGTATTGAAAATAGCTTTAGTCTCATGTCAGTGGTATGTATTTTGAGTCCTAAAAGGCTCAAATTCATATTTAGGGCACTGGGATAAATATAGTAAAAATGGTAAAAATGTGCATGAACCCTTATCGTTGCCCTTAAATAGTGGGGCTCGTTTTATGACAGATTGGAATAATTTCGCCCTTTGCCAAACAGTACTTTTCTATTTGACTTTCTTTCATGGTAGTTGTATAATCAATTGCTTTTACTTGAAAGCCTATGCTTCTTAACTTGTCAAAATAATCCCGTCCATAAACACGAACATGGTCGTACTGCCCAAAGATTTTGGCACGCTCTTTTTTATCGGTAATGCTATCATCTTCAAAAGTACGCTCTCTGTTTAAATCCTGTGGAATTTGAAAGACACCCCAGCCATTTGGTTTCATTACACGATAGAGTTCCTGCATGGCCTTGGTGTCATCTGGAATATGCTCTAAGACGTGATTGCAAAGAATAACATCAAATTCATCATCTTCAAAAGGAAGATTACAGATATCTGCTTTTACATCCGCCAAAGGGGAGTTTAAATCCGTAGTAATGTAGTCCAGATTTTTCATGTTCCTAAAGCGCTTGTAAAAGGCTTGCTCTGGTGCAAAGTGTAATACTTTCAGGCTGGTAGCAAAGAAATTCGTTTCATTTTTTAAATACAGCCAAAGTAACCTATGGCGTTCTAAAGAAAGAGTGGAGGGGGATAGCACGTTATTTCTCTGTTTGCCATAACCGTAAGGCAAAAAGGTTTTAAAACTTTTGTTGTCTATTGGGTCAGTAAACTGATGACCCTTCAAAAAGAATACTAAAATAGGACGAATAACGTAGCTTAACCTAATGAGCAGAGGTCGAGGTACTATATTTAGAATGGTTTTGAAGAGTTTTTTGGACACGAATTTCACGAATTATCACAAATTAATTAAAGTACGATGCGCTTATACTTTAAGCTATCTTCACCAAAATTAATTAGTAAACCTAACTTTAATTTAGAAACCGCCAAATAGTTTAGAGTTTGCTTAGTATGAGCGGGTGTCAAACATTCAATGGCTTTGATTTCTAAAACGATCTTATTTTCAATAATAAAATCCGCTTTATATTTATGAGGCAAAACATTGCCTTTGTAGTTGATGGAATACTTGGTTTCCCTAGAATAGTTTATATCATTGTCAATAAGCTCAATTTCTAAAGCGTCGGCGTAAACAACTTCATTAAACCCCTTGCCTAATTGATTGTGAACCTCCATGCATAATCCAACAATTTTATAAGCTTCATCTTTATAAATTAAATTGGGCATGGTTTAATATTGGTGCAAATTAGTGAAATTCGTGTCTAAAGCACCAAAGCTTCCTGCCTAAATTCAGCCTCTTCATTACTTTCAATACCTAATGCCTCATAGATATATGCAAATGTTGAAAGCAGTTCAGGTTTGCCGTCTATAAGAGCCACATCATGCTCGAAATGTGCAGATGGTTTACCATCCAAAGTTGTAATCGTCCAGCCATCCCTGTGTTGTCTAATGCGGTGTGTACCCATATTAATCATAGGCTCAATGGCTACCACCATACCCTCAACGAATTTCTTGCCTCTGCCCCGTTTGCCATAATTTGGCATTTCTGGGTCTTCGTGCATTTCGCTTCCTAATCCGTGACCCACAAGTTCACGAACCACACCGTAGCCAAAGGATTCACAATATTTTTGAATGGCAAATCCAACATCGCCGACACGATTATTAGCCTTAAATTCTCGGATGCCAACATAAAGGGATTCTTTAGTGACTTTTAAAAGTTGTTCCGTTTCGGGTGCAATTTCACCTACAGGAAAGGTATAAGCATGGTCGCCATAAAAGCCATTTTTCAAAGCCCCACAATCTATAGAAATAATATCTCCATCAACTAAAGGATCGTTATTAGGAATACCGTGAACCACCTGTGAATTCGGGCTCATGCAAAGTGTGTTAGGAAAATCATATAGCCCCAAAAAACCAGGAACCGCACCATGGTCTCTAATAAACTCTTCGGCGATTTTGTCTAATTGCAATGTAGTCACACCAGGTTGAATAGCTTTTGCTACTTCCCCCAAGGTTTTTGAAACAATCAGGGCACTCTCGCGCATCAGTTCAATCTCTTCTCTGGTTTTTACCTTAATCATTATCTAAATAAATCTAAAAAACTCTTTTTCTTTTTGGGTTGGACAGGTTTTGTGTCCGAACCTATCAGCAGCTGGTATATTTCGCCCCAGCCTAAAAAACCACCAATATTTCTGTCATCAATAAAAACATCGGCGTTAATTTTTCTGCTGATATCGTTGGTATATTCCTCTTCTGGAAAACTTTGGTTTACCGCGTAAAAATGAATGCCATTGTCCTCACAAAAGGCCACGGCTTCATCTAGTTTATCTCCGCAACGATAGGTCCATAATATCAAGCGGTGGCCTTCCTCTTGCAACTTTTTCAGCGTTTGAAAGGCGAACATTTGGGGCTTTCCAATTTTTGGATATGCGTCCTCAACAATGGTGCCATCAAAATCAACCGCTATTATTAGTGTATCACTAAAATTCATTCGATTCAGGGTGTAAATTACGGCTCAAAGTTAATGCTTTTTATTCTATTGCCTTAAACCAAAGGATGTTGTGTCATGGCCTTGGGTTGCTCAACTCCTATCAACTTTAATATTGTTGGAGCTAAATCACCTAAAATACCATCCTTGATTTCCTTTAATTCATTGTCTATTAAAATGATTGGCACTGGATTCGTGGTATGTGCTGTATGAGGTGAACCATCTGGATTTATCATGGTTTCACAGTTGCCGTGGTCAGCAATAAGCAAAGTGGTATAGCCATTGTCTAAAGCAGTGGTTACCACTGCTTCTACGCATTTATCTACGGCTTCGCAGGCCTTTATGGCAGCTTCCATAACTCCGGTGTGTCCCACCATATCGCCGTTGGCGAAGTTAAGACAAACAAAGTCTGTTTCCCTTTTTTTCAATTCTGGAACAAGCGCATCCTTCAATTCGTAGGCACTCATTTCAGGTTTTAAATCGTAAGTGGCCACTTTGGGCGAATTTCTTAAAACACGCTTTTCGCCTTCAAAAGGTTCTTCCCTTCCACCAGAAAAGAAAAAGGTTACATGTGGATATTTTTCGGTTTCGGCTATCCTAATTTGAGTTTTATTGTGCTTTGCCAAAACTTCACCCAAGGTTTCCGTCAGGTTTTCTTTGTTAAAAACCACTTTTATGCCCTCGTAAGTGTCATTATAATTGGTTAGGGTGACGTAATGCAAATCAAGGGTTTTCATGTCGTAATCAGGAAAATTTTCCTGAGATAAAGCTTCCGTCAACTCGCGTCCTCTGTCAGTCCTAAAGTTGAAGAAAATAATAACATCACCATCTTTTATTTTGGTTACCAGTTTGCCATTTTCCGTGGCAATTAAAGGCTTAATAAATTCGTCGGTGACATCGTTTTGGTAATTGGTTTCGATAGAAGCAACAATATTCTCGGTAGGTTCTCCTTCACCTTTCACTAAAGCATCATAAACCAATTTTATGCGTTCCCACCGTTTGTCACGGTCCATGGCGTAATACCGTCCAGAAATTGATGCAATTTTGGTACCTGTCCCTTCAATGTGGGATTGCAACTGCTTTACAAAACCAGCTCCAGATTTAGGGTCAACATCGCGTCCGTCTGTAAAGCCATGCACATAAGAATGAGCAACGCCAAATTCGTTTGCGGCATCAATCAGTCCCAAAAGGTGATTGATGTGCGAATGCACTCCGCCATTACTCAAAAGTCCTAAAAAATGAACATCTTTTTGCTTCTCTTTCGCATAGGTAAAGGCATCAATTAAAACCTGCTCTTTTCCAAGCGTTTTGTTCTCAACCGCTTGATTTACTTTTACCAAATCCTGATATACAATTCTACCTGCACCTAAATTCATATGGCCCACTTCGCTATTGCCCATTTGGCCTTCAGGAAGCCCAACGTGCAAACCGTCCGTTCTAAGGGAAGCACTGGGGTATTTTGTGTATAAGGAGTCAATAAAAGGGGTATCTGCATTATCTATGGCCGATACTTTCGGGTCGGGCGATTTTCCCCAACCATCTAGTATCATTAGGATGACTTTTTTGTTCATTTTTTGTGGTTTATTTAAGGATGTAAATATATGAATTTCGTAGGTATTCAGTTTCAAATATGAGCTGAATTATTGGGGTTGAAAACGAAAAGTTTTAGTGTGTTTTGCGGATCGATTTAACCTTAACATTTGTTAATTAAAACGTTAAAAATATGTTATTTAAGATTTTGTAGTGTAACAAATAAATTTTTTTGTCGTCTCTTTAACATAATCAAAAAACAATTCATTAATCAAAATCTTTCATCATGAAAAAAACAATCATTCTTTCAGCAATTGCGCTATGCGTATCTTTTTTAAATGTTAATGCAACAACAACCATTGAAAATTCTGCAGATTACGGTATTCAGGCCGTTTACGAGGTAAACCCGTTTTGCGTATCCATTGCAAAAGGAGACTTCGACACCGTTAAAAAATTAATTGACAGAGGCGTTGACATCAACCAAAAATCTAATGGAATGACACCGGTGATGTACGCTGCTAAATTTAACAGAACCGAAATTCTAAAACTTTTAATAGAAAAAGGGGCGAAATTAAAAACCAAATCAGACAAAGGCATGACTGCCATGAAGTATGCTAAAATACATAAAGCGACTGATGCTGAAGCTGTTTTGAAAGAAGCCCTTACCAAGAAGAAAAAATAATTAATAGTATCAGTAATTATTTTGAATTAGTCACATGAGAAAAGCCCCGTTCGGGGCTTTTTTTAGTGGTTTCTGTATTTATCGATGGCTTCTTCGATTTTCTCAATCCTGTTTTCTGGGTCAGGGTGTGTACTTTGAAATTCCGGGACTCGATTGGGGCCGGCGGCTTCTTTTAAAATTTTCATCACACCAATCATTTCTTTGGGGTTGTAGCCAGCTTTTATCATAAATAAAACGCCCAAATCGTCACTTTCAAGCTCATCATCCCTACCATTTTTAAGCAAAGTGTTTTGTCCAATACTGTTTACAAAACTGCCCATGTCCGCTCCAACTGAGGCACCCATGGATAAGGTCTTCCAGAAGTTGGCCTCGCTTATGCGCTCATTCGAATGTTTCCCTAATACATGACCAATTTCATGCCCTAAAACTCCCGCCAATTGGTCTTCATTTTGAAGTTTGGAAAATAGGGCGTGGGTGATGAATATCTGTCCTCCAGGCAATGCAAATGCGTTAATAGTTCTTGGGTCGTTTAGCAAATGAAACTCATATTTATAAGGAGTTTTTCTTGCAATACTATTATTGACAAGTTTGTTACCCACATTATCTACCAGTGCCTGATATTGTGTGTTGGGGTGAAGTCCTCCATGCTGTTGCGCCATTTGGGGTGCACTTTGTAAACCAATTGCGATTTCCTGTTCAGGAGATAAGGTGATGGTTTGGGTCCTGCCAGTATATGGGTTTTCTTCTTGTTGGCTGCACTTTCTGAGAAAGGCAAACGCAACAATTGCTACGCCTATTAAAAGCCTTATTTTAAAATTTCTTCCTCTCATGTTTAGGTTTTTAGGGTATTAAATTTACGAAATTTTTGAGGCTTATTATTGAGACCCAATTTTTTTTGAAAATGTCACAGGAAAAGAAGCGGTTATTGAAGGTTTTTGAACATAACATAATGGGTGCCGATACCTTCAATATTAAAAGGCTTACCAATAATTTCATATCCATTTCGATTGTAGAAATTAACCGCGACCTTTCTGGCATTGCACCACACCGTTTCAATATCTTCAGCTTTTAGAGCTTTTTCACCGAAGGCCAATATTTTTTTTCCAAATCCCATGCCTTGAACTTTTTTCAGTACAGCCATGCCTCTTAACTGGTATTGATTTTTACTTTTCAGAAGGTCATTTTTGTTTTTCATAAAAGAAGCTATAGCAACAATTTCATCTTTCAGAAATAACCCAAAATGCAATGTAGATTCTAAATCATCACCATCAAACACACATGTGGCAACAGGTTTTCCCGGCCGTAAAACGGGATGTCTTACAATGTGCGTGTCTTTCGCAGTGATTTTTTTTATTTTGAAATCGATAACAATATAACTTTAATCAAATCTTTGGTTCAAACTTAATGAAATTTTAATTTTTTACTGAATTAAGTATCTTCACCTAAAAATAGATAGATGTCTCTCAAATTCGAAATTTTGGACAATGCGGATATAGGCAAAGTAGTTCCTTTGGTTGAAAAGTTAAACGACTACAAAATCCCGAAAATCATTTTAAAACAGCGTTTTTCGGAAATGGCGGAACAGAATTATGAATGTGCCGTAATTCTTGATGATAATGTTATTGTTGGAGTGTGCGGACTTTGGTATTGCACGAGGCATTATTCGGGGAAAAGTGTGGAGGTGGATCACGTTTTCATTGAGGGAAATTATAGGGGACAGGGCCTTGGAAACCGGTTTTTTAAATGGATTTATGATTATGTAAAAGTCAAAGGTTTTGAGGCTGTGGAATTAAATACCTATGTAACGAATGCCGGGTCGCATAAGTTTTATTTCAATGAAGGTTTTAAAATTTTGGGCTATCATTTTTTAAAGAAGTTCTGATTATTTTTTTGCAAAACCGATCCGGGTTTCTATATATTTGCGCTGTTAATGCGGGAGTAGCTCAGTTGGTAGAGCGTCAGCCTTCCAAGCTGAATGTCGCCGGTTCGAACCCGGTCTCCCGCTCTCGAGGCTTTATTGAGAAAATGAAGCCTTTTTTTTATTTCAAATCCTTTAGGCTTGTTTGGGCTTCAATTTCATATGGTGCCTTTGCATATTCAAAAATACGAGCTTTGAGATTACCTTTTAGAATAATATCATCATCCATAACGTACAACCAACTCCCTTCTCTAAGGCCCACGACTGGCTGGGTATTAAAATGGTGAAATTCCTTTATCCGGGTTTCTCGCGTTTCACCCATGTGGGTGCTATTTTTATCAGGGTCCCAATAATGGGGATTGATATTGAAAGGCACAAAAGCCAAAGTATTAAAACTCGGAGGGTACACAATCGGCATGTCGTTTGTCGTTTTTACCGTAAGTCCGCATATGTTACTTCCAGCACTTGTGCCTAAATAAGGTGTGCCATTGTTTACGGCAGATTTCAAAGATTCAATCAAATTATTGCGATATAATTGGTCGGTGAGAACAAAAGTATTGCCTCCGCCAACAAAAATACCTTCGGCCTCTTCTATGGCTTTTATAGGGTCTTTAAAGGTGTGGAGACCAGTTACAGTTTTTCCGATTTTTGAAAACGCTACGGATACAATTTTGGTATAATCATTATGCGAGATACCACTGGGGCGGGCATAGGGTACAAAAAGAATCTCCTTAGCTTCCTTAAAAAATACCGACAATTCATCCAAAAGATATTCGAGGTAACCGCTCCCGTGGACTGTTGAGGTACTGGCAATAATAATGTTACGCATGTTCAAATTGGATTTTAGAATAAAACTAACCAATTTTTAACATAATTTAAATAATGGTCATTTTAAAAAGTCCGTTTTAAGTCGTATTTTACATAAAAATTGTGATAAATAGCGCTTTTGCGCTCAACCAAAAATCTTATCTATGAAAAAGACGCTTTGTTTTTTAATCTTTTTTGCTGTTTCATTTCTTAATGCCCAAACCGTTTCAAGAACCGAAGTGCAGGGTAAAATAGTTGTGGAACACAACGATATTTCAGGAATAACCATTTACAACGCTTCGTCCAATAAGGGTACGATTACTAATGATGCAGGGGAATTTGTTATAGCTGTTGGTTTGAATGACAGAATCGAGGTAAGTGCGCTGCAATTTCAAAATTTAAATTTCAAGGTGAACGAGGCCATTATCCAGTCCAGACGGATGAAGATTTTCCTAATTGAAGAGATCAATAAATTGGACGAGGTTATTGTGAAGACTAGGGGTTTAATTGGGGTTTTGGATGCTGATATCGAATCCACAAAAACCTTCAATCCAAAATTGGACGCGCTTTATTTTGGCGTAAAGCACAGTAGCGAGTACGATTTTGAAAAGGACTATAAAACTGAAGTGCGCAATGTATCCATGGTGACGGAGCAAACGCGATATGTTAATGGATTAAACCTTATTAATGTTGTTGACCAACTCTTACTTCCCCTTTTTAGGTCCGAAGCTAATGATAAAAAGAAACCTGAAGTCCCAGAAGTACCTGCAAAAGCGGTGAAGTATTATTTTGCTTCTGAGTTTTTGGTGGACAATTTTAATATCCCAGAGCATCGTGTTGAGGATTTTATCGCCTATGTGGAAAGTGGTGATTTTGATTTTTCCCTGCTGAATTACGGAAGGGAATTGGAGTTTTTGGAACTACTCAATAAGAAAAGTGTGGAATTTTTAAATAATGAATAGCACTCCATTCGCTTCTTAACAAAACTTTACAATCGATTTTAATTTTATTTAAGAGTCTAAGCCCGTTATTTAAGCTCTAAATTACCGATTTTGAGGGTTTTTATTATTTTGGTTTTGCTTTTTTCCACTCAAATTGCAATGGCGCAGGCTATTGAACTTCATGGTAAAGTTCAGAGTTCAGTAAATGTTGAAAACATCCACGTAATCAATGCAACGGCCCAAAAATTTACGATTACTGACAAAAATGGTGCCTTCCGAATTCCCGTAAAATTAAATGATACGGTAAGTTTTTCATCTGTTCAGCATGAGCCTAAAGATATCATTATCACTTCGGAAATTTTAAGCATAAAAACCATTTCCGTCAGGCTTAAGGAAAAAATCAACACTCTTGACGAGGTAGTGGTAGGCAAGATTTTAACTGGGGATTTATCTTCTGATATTGGTAATGTTGAGGAGGAGTTGCCAATTAATTTTTATGATTTGGGAATACCGGGTTATACTGGTAAAATAGCCACACAAAGTGAGAGGAGGCTTGCTCAAGCAGGCGAGTTTAAGCCAATAATGCTATTGGGGCTTCTGGGTGGAAGCATGCCTCTTGACCCAATAATAAATGGTATTTCGGGCAGAACTAAAATGCTAAAAGGACATGTGCAACATGAAAAAAATGATACCCTCTTAAAACGCATTCGAATTGAATTATCTGAGACTTTATTTAGTCTAAATCCGTTAGAAGAAGAATTCCGAATGGACTTTTTCTACTTCTGCGAAATGGACGATAACTTTTATGCTAGGTGTGCCGGAAAAACAGATTTGGAAGTACTGGAATTTCTTCAGGAAAAACTGAAGACTTATAAAGCCAATCAAATTTTAAAGCAGAATTAAATACTTTCGGAACGTTTTTTGAAACTTATAAATAAGTACATTAGCCAATATTTTGCTTTTATGAATTATTTTAAAATTCTTCCTTTATTGATTTTATTTGTGAGCGCATCAGCTTTTGGCGTTTTACATAAATATTATATCAGTGTCACTCAGTTAGAATATGTAGAGGAAAAAAAATCGATTCAAATTGTTTCCAGAATATTTATTGATGATTTTGAAAACGTTTTAAGAGAGCGTTATGACGAGGGCATTACTTTGGATGCTAAAAAGAATTATAGATTGAACGATATGTACATTGAAAAGTACTTAAGCGACAAATTACAGATAAAAATCAACAATGAGCAAACTGATTTGGTATTTATCGGTAAGGAAATAGATATTGATATTATAAAATGCTATTTGGAAATTGAAAATGTTGAAAGTATTGACAGTTTGGAGGTTTCCAATAAAGTATTGTTTGATGTATTTTCTGGGCAACAAAACATGATAAAATTGAATATCTACTCTGAAAGAAAGAGTTTTATACTGACTTCCCAAAACGAAAAAGCAGTGTTAAATTTTAATTAAATTAAAGTTTAAACCCTGTTAAAACTCTTATTTTTGAACCTTTTGTGTAACAAGTTGATAAAATCTGTTATCATATTGTGAAATTTACTAAAGAACTATTAGCACAATGACACGTCTTCTGAATTTCTTCCTATGTTTTGTTCTTGTGTCGGCAGGAACATTTGCCCAAGAACAAGAAAATGCAACGGTAAAAATGGGTCACACCAATACCAATAAATTTAGGCAACTGTATGACGAGTTTGCTACGCCAAACGCATATAGAACTGCATCAGGAGCTCCAGGTCATGCCTATTATCAGCAACAGGCTGATTATAAGATGGATATTGTTTTGGATGATAAAAACACCAAACTTTCAGGTTTTGAAACCATAACTTACACCAACAATTCCCCCGATGAACTAAAATATCTGTGGTTGCAATTGGAACAAAATATGCGGGCCAAGGATTCAAAATCTCCATTGATCGAGAGTAGTTCTACCGAATCGATAATGTTTCCAAGGACCTTTATAGGTAATTATCTACAAGAACCTTTTGACGGAGGTTTTAATATTGAAAAGGTGGAGGACACCAACGGCAAACCTTTAAAATATATGATTAACCGAACGATGATGCGGGTTGAGCTACCAAAACCTATGAAGACGGGTGATAAGTTTTCATTCAATGTCCAATGGTGGTATAATATCAATGACCATGTAATTAAAAGGGACCGTTCCGGCTACGAGTATTTTCCAAAGGACGGGAATCGGGCTTATGTAATTGCCCAGTTCTTCCCCAGAATGGCAGTTTATAACGATGTTGAAGGCTGGCAAAATTTCCAGTTTTGGGGAGATGAGGAGTTCGCGCTGCCCTTCGGTAATTATGAGGTGAATATTACTGTGCCGTCTGACCATATTCTGGACGCAACTGGAGTGCTTACCAATAGGAAGGAAGTTTACTCCAAAACCATGATGGAGCGTTATGAAATGGCCAAAAAATCCTATGAAGAACCAGTATTAGTTGTTACCCAAGAAGAAGCCGAAATGGCAGAAAAAGGCTTTTCCAACGAAACTAGAACATGGAAGCTTAAAGCGGAAAACGTTAGGGATTTTGCTTTCGCATCCTCCAGAAAATTTATTTTGGATATGATGGCCGTTAAAATTGGAAATAAAGATGTAATGGCTGTATCTATGTATCCAAAAGAAGGTAATCCGCTTTGGGAAGATTGGTCCACCAAGGCTGTAGCCAGTACCTTAAAGACATATTCTAAAATGACTTTTGATTATCCGTATCATAAGGCTATTTCGGTACATGCAAAAAATCAGGGGATGGAATATCCAATGATCTGTTGGAACCCCGGACGGCCCAAGGAAGATGGTACGTATAGCAATAGAGTTAGATATAGTATGCTAGGGGTAATCATTCACGAAATTGGACATAATTTCTTTCCAATGATTGTCAATACTGACGAACGGCAATGGGCTTGGATGGACGAAGGTATCAATTCTTTTTTGGAGTATTTGGCGCAGTTGGAATTTGGTGAAACTTATCCAGATGCCTTGGCTCCTGGACATGATATTTACCCTGCGGATAGAGGGCCAGCTAAGTTGATTGTTCCGTATATGAGTGACAATCAGGATAGGATAGCGCCGATTATGTCGAAACCCATGAACGCCTATCAATTGGCAGATAACGCCTATAGCAAACCCGCTGCGGCACTAAATATTTTAAGGGAAATCGTAATGGGCCATGAACTTTTTGATTATGCCTTTAAGGAATTTGCAAATCGATGGAAATTCAAGCACCCAACCCCTGAGGATTTTTTCAGGACCATGGAGGATGCCTCTGCTATAGATTTGGATTGGTTTTGGCGTGGCTGGTTCTACACCACCGATTGGGTGGATATTGGGGTAAAAGAAGTGAAAAAATATTATGTATCCTCTGAACCCAATGCAGATATGAAAGCGATAATGAAAGACCGTGGCATAAAAAGAAGACAATTAAGACCATTGGTGTATTTGGTTGAAGAGGGGAGCGAAGAATTTAAAAGTGCTATGAAAGATCAAGATCCTTCAGAAGTTGTTACGGTTAAGGAATACCTGATGGATAATTTTACTGCCGAAGAACGTCAAAATATTAAAGCCCCAAAATATTTTTACAACGTTACTTTTGAGAAACCGGGTGGTTTGGTAATGCCCATAATCGTGGAGTTCACTTATGCCGATGGAACAAAGAAAACGGTAACCTATCCCGCGCAAATTTGGCGTTTCAATGATAACGAAGTTAGCAAGGCTATAGCTTCCGATAAGGAAATTATAAGCATAGCCATCGACCCGAATGAGGAAACCGCAGATGTGGATACTTCAAACAACACGTGGCCTAGGGAATTCCAACAAAGTGAATTTGAAAGGTTCAAGCAACAGGTGAAAGGATAATGTCTTTATGAGCTGACTAAAAGTAATGGACTGTCAACCTGAACTTGTTTCAGGTTATCTGTAGAAGAGGCGTTTCGTTATCAAAGATTCTGAAGCAATCCCGAAAGCTTTTGGGACAGAATGACGTAAATCCGTTCTTTTTAAATAACCCTTTTATTCTCACCGAACAACTCACTATATTTGCATTGTGATACATCAAGCAACATTTTTGTTCATTAGTGGCGGTGAAATCGCCTTTATCCTATTTATCGCGGTAATGGTTTTTGGAGCCGATAAGCTTCCCGAAATTGCCAAAGGTTTGGGCAAAGGCATGCGCACACTCAAGGATGCCACCAACGATATTAAGCAGGAAATCACCAAAACTGCCGAAAACCACGGTGTAGATACCAGTATCACCAAAGATGTCAAAGAAGAGCTTGATAAAGTAAAAGAGGATTTAGAAGACTTCACTGGATCAGTTAAGCGGAAATTTTAGCGCTTTTCTTGCTGTGTATTTAATCTATTAATCGATTTCATAATACGTTTTACCGAATTTTTAGCCGAGGTATCGTTTTAAAAAATAGGTTTGGAATCCCAAATCTATATTTTATGAAAACACGCCTACTATTCTGTTTTCTATTTTTTTCCGTGCTTTCTTTTGGAAATGAAGATAGAGAAGTTATCAAACGCATCGATGCACTAAATACTTCGGCCAAAACATCGTTTGATAATAACGATATATTGGAATCATTTAAGCAATTTTTAGATGCGAAGGCTTTATCGGATTCTATAAACGATAATTACGGTAGTGCCACAGCCGATTTCAATTTGGGCAACATATATAGTTTAATGGGCGACCATGAAGCTGCAGAGGCCCATTACCATTCTACCTTAGAGTTGTTGCATAAAATAGATGATGCTTACCTTGTTTCTAATGCCTATTTCAATTTGGCCAAAATATACAAGAGCAAAAGGTATTTCAACCAAAGCATAAATTATTTTGAAAAAGCAATAAAATTTGCAATGCAAGGTGACGGCCAAAGTGAAACGGAAACGCATGATATACAACGCGTAATTTTTGAAGCTAGAGCTAATTTGTGCGAAATATATATTGATACCAACGATTTCGAGAAGGCCTTGTTGGGGTTTTCAAAAATGAACCGTTTCCTAAAGGAAAACGAAGTTGATAATGCTTCAAAAGCCTATTTTAATTATGTATATGCTAAGTATTATACTGAAAATGAAATGTACAATAATGCCAATTCCAAATTTAGGGAAGCGGCTTTTTTGATTGAAAGTAATGAGGAGGAGTTGGATTTGGAACTTCTAAGTAAAATATATTTTCAATTGTCAATTTCTTTGGCAAAATCAGATCACAGTACCCAAGCCTACCTTGCCTTGTTGGAGCACAATAAATATAGGGACAGGTTTTTAGATGCAGGAAAAGGAAAACGGGATTTGATCACAAAATCTAAGTTTCTAATTGAAGATTACAAAAATAATGCTGAGAAGGCAAACGCAGAAAGGTTATATCAACTGGAAATAGCCAATAAGTTCCGTAAAATTAATATCGCTATAGTGGTGACGCTTTTATTGCTCATTATCTCAATTATTATCATTTACAGGGGCTATGTCTCCAAGCAAAAACTCAATGATTCCTTAAAATTAAAAAACAGCGAATTAGAGCAGGCCAAGGATGCAGCCCTAAAAACATCAGAATTAAAGAGTAAGTTTATTTCTAACGTTTCTCATGAATTGCGGACGCCTCTGTATGGCGTGGTCGGGCTGTCCTCTTTGCTTTTGGATAACAACGATTTGAATCCTGCTGATAGAAAGCATCTAAAATCATTAAAATATTCTGGTGATTATCTGTTGAATTTGATTAATGATATTCTTCAAGTAAGCAAGATGGAAGCCAATAAAATTGAACTTACAAGTGTTTCTGTAAACCTAAGCGAGCTTTTAAATAATATGGTAGGCTCGTTCAATTATAGGCTTGAGGAAACGAATAATAAGATTGAAATAGCGATAGATAATTACGTGCCTCAATACATAATGTGTGATAAGGTACGGTTGTCTCAAATTCTCATCAATTTGATAGGTAATAGCATAAAATTTACGAGTAACGGAATTATCAATCTTAATGTGAAACTGTTGAGTCTAGATCCGAATAAAGTGGGATTGCGCTTTGAGGTCAAGGACAATGGTATTGGCATACCAAAGGAAAAATTTGATACTATTTTTGATAATTTTGCCCAATTGGAAGATAGCAATCTCAACTACCAAGGTACTGGACTGGGACTGTCAATTACCAAAAGTTTGATAGAGCTTTTTAACAGTGAAATAAAACTGGAAAGTCAAGTAGGTGTTGGTACAAAAATAAGTTTTGAAGTAGATTTTGAGTTGGATGTCACCAAAGATAATTCAGTTGCAACATTTAATTCTAGGGCAAATAAAATTAGTACACAAAAAAATAAGTATAAGATTTTAGTGGCTGAAGACAATAAGATAAATCAAGTTGTCACCAAAAACCTATTGGAAAAGCAAAATTATGCCTGCACTCTAGTTGGAAATGGTAAAGAGGCCTTAGAAGAGGTGAAAAAGAATCATTACGACCTTATTTTGATGGATATAAATATGCCGATCATGAACGGTAATGAAGCCACCCAGGCTATTAGAAGATTTAATCGGGCTTTGCCCATCATCGCTCTAACAGCTTCAGATATTGATGAAATAAAGCATCAATATAAAAATGTTGGATTTAATGATATTATTATCAAGCCTTTTGACAATTACGAGTTTTACCAAGTGATATCCCAAAACATTCAAAATAGAACAAAAAGAGACGGTGACAACGGTGGCGATATTTCGTTGGTTATCGCATCATAAATGACGTGAGTTCGAGGCAAGGAATTCAACTTAATTAATGTTATTCTAATAAAAACCAAGGGTTGTCAGCTTGTGCACATTCAAAGATTTTGGGCGTTACCCACAAGGGGTCGGGCTTTCCACTATATCTTTTAAAATAGGCGTCATTGCGAGGAGTTCGCGACGTGGTAATCTCAAATATTCAACAACTTCATAAACTTGGCTTTCCAATATTTTAAAAAGGATGCCGTTTCAATCCCTAACGCGCTTATCAGCCAAATTCAGTTTTCTAGACCAAGTTTTGTCATTCCTGCGACCGCGTATCGCCGTAGCTTTAGTGGTGGGGAAGGCACGAATTTATTGGAATATTCATCGAAGGGCAGGACGGGGATTTAAGGTTATAACACCAGCTATTACAAATACCAATTCAGTTCTCCATTTATTTCTGAACAAAGTCCAATTCCTGCTTTTCCTGAATCATCGTAGTTTAGATGATACTCGACCATTAAGTTATTATCGCGAATAACAGACATCAAATCATTGTGGGTTTTTGTTAATTCAGAAAAGGATTTTTTTAAGGAATCTAGTTCTTTGAGAACAGAATTCTTGTTAATATTTTTAAAATGTAATGTATTCATCCAAGCAGTTACAATTAGTTTGTTTGTGCCTGAAGTTTTTATTGTCATTCTTCCTAAGTCCAAAGGGACTCCATCGGTTATTCTGCTAATGCCCTCCCTAATTTGTTTATCGTTCATTTTTAAATTTCAATTTATTCAAGAAGCAAGTCTAGGACAATTTCCTACTAATAGTCAACCCATCCCGAATAGGCAACACTACAGTTTCAACCCGTTTATCTTTTTTCAAAAGTTTATTGTAAGCAATAAGGGCAGGGGTAGAAGTGTCCTCTTTTTTAAATATGGCATCCAAAACTTTCCCGCTCCAAAGCACATTGTCTGATAAAATTATACCGCCCGGGCTGAGCTTGTCAATAATAATTTCAAAGTAGTTGGTATAATTTTCTTTATCGGCATCAATAAACACCAAATCAAAATTACGGTTAAGCTCAGGGATAATCTCAAGCGCATTCCCCAGATGCTGGATAATTTGATTTCCATATTCCGATTTGTCAAAATACTTGCGCTGGAAATCATATAATTCCTCATCAATATCAATGGTGTGTAACTCCCCGTCGGCTTGCATACCCTCAGCCAAACACAATGCGGAATAGCCTGTATACGTCCCAATTTCCAGGATATTTTTGGGGCTTACCAATTTGGAAATCATGCTCAATACGCGCCCCTGATAATGCCCGCTTAACATCCGGGGTTGCAGAATCTTTTGATTGGTTTCGCGGTTTAATTGTTGTAGTAATTCTGGCTCATCCTCAGAATGAGCGACCACGTATTCGTCTAAATCTTCAGGTATAAAATGCATTTTTATTTTTTGAAATAGCAGACCCGACAGGTTTCCAAAACCTGTCAGGTCTATTAATTTAAAATTCTATTCACTAATGTTTCCTTCCCAGCTTCATCCTCACCATATAGCCATTGCAAAACATTGCCCTCCCAAATCCTATCATAATCCTCTTGGGAAATTACCTCCTTTTCCATGGCCAAATCCAAAATTTTCCCAGGGTAGGAGGATTGCGCGTCACTTTCCATTTCGCCCAAAGGATAAGGGTCATCCAGTCCCATCAACACCTGTTTGGAGCCATGGTTTCGTATCAATAGTTCCAGCCCTCCAGTGTCATGTACTAAGGTGTCAAAGAAAATATTTTTATGTCCAACGGCTTTTCGGGGGTGATGTTTGCCCTCAAACAAATCGGGCCTGCCATCAAACCCTTGTATGCGTCGTCCCAAATTGATTTGGGCCAATTGCCCACCATGAGCAAAACAGGTCCGCATATCCGGGAATTTTTCCTGATAGCCGTTAAGCGTTAAAAAATGATAAGCATCGGCACATTGTGCCAACATCCAAATCAAATGAAACCGCCATGCCGTATTATCCAAATTGATAAATTTTTCCCCATCATAGGGATGGATTTCAACGGCTAAATTATATGTGTTGGCCAATTCAAAAAGCGGTTCGTTTTCCTCGTCAAAAATACAGCGCCATGTGCCGATAGTGTCCATATAATGTGTCGGCAAACATAACAATCGCATGCCAAGTGTCTCAACACAACGTTCGATTTCCCAGCCCGCACTGCGAATAAAACCAGGGTGCACCACAAAACCGCAAGTAAATTTATCGGGGTTGTCATGCTGAATCCGCGCATTAAAATCATTCTGAAAACGCAGGGCCTTTTTCATTTCCTCAACTCGTAAACCATTCCCATAAAGTTGAGAAAGGTTCAATACCACCGCATGGTCAATCTGGTTGCGTTCCATCCATTCCAACTTTTCATTCAAGAAAAAACTCGAGTCGGTTACAGGGCGTTTCCATCCCTTCTGCAACATATATTTGCGCTCCTTGTCCACCCAAAAAATACCCTTTTCGCGCATAAATTCAGGGATTTCCTCAGGATAAGGAAGTAAGTGGGAGTGGCCGTTAATTCTAAGTTTGCGCTTTTCCATACTGGGGCGTTACCAAGTGATTAGTCTGGTGATCTTTAAATGAATATATTTGGTCAAGGTTCTTCTCAATGACGAGAATCAAAAAACTATTACTCAATCTTCACTTTTTTAGGGGGTTCCATCACATGGTTACAATTGGGACAACAACGTTTATTGAAATCGCCGTAATATCTATCAAAAATCTTGGGCATATCGGATTCAATATTGTCCAAAGTAAAGTCTTCTTCATAGAGCTTGGTATTGCAATTTTCACAGAACCAAAGTAGCGCATCCTTCATGCCTTTTGGCCGTGGATATTCAATCACCAAACCCACAGTATTTGGACCCCTCTGAGGCGAATGCGGTACCTTTGGAGGCAACAAATAGATATCTCCCTCCTTAATATGCACATCCTTGGGCGTACCCTTATCAATAATTTTCAAAACGATATCACCCTCCACCTGATAAAAAAACTCAGGCGTTTCATTATAGTGATAATCCTTCCGATTGTTAGGCCCACCGACCACCATCACAATAAAATCACCATCCTTCCACACCACTTTATTCCCCACGGGCGGTTTTAAAAGATGCCGGTGTTCCTCAATCCAATCCTTAAAATTTATTGGAGAAGTTAAATTGCTCATAGGATAATAATTTTTTGGGCGTTACCCCGCTTGGGCGGGGTCAGGCTATCCGCTGTATCTTTTTTGCTGAAAAAGCAAAAAAGGATGCCGCTTCTATCCTTAACGCGAATTCGTTATAAAGATACAAATAGTGGAAATGTTTTGACAGACTCGGTTTGTTAAATAATCACAAGGATTTTGTCCGTCCGCCATCCACTGGAACGTTGATGCCATTAATGTATCCCGCCGCCCCGCTGGCCAAAAAAACTATGGCATTGGCCGTTTCCTCGGGCTGGGCAAAGCGCTTGGCCGGGGTGTAATGCCTCATGATTTCGGTCATTTCCTCGATGGATTTATCCTCCAGTTTCGCTTTGATGTTTATGATTTCCGTCAAACGTTCGGTATCCGTAAAACCGGGAAGTACATTGTTTACGGTAATACCAAATTCGGCTACCTCCATTGATAGGGTTTTACTCCAGTTACCAACGGCTCCACGAATAGTATTGCTTACTCCCAGTCTTGGTATAGGTTCTTTTACCGAGGTTGAAATCACATTCACAATTCGTCCAAAACCTTCAGTTTTCATGAAAGGAATTGTGGCTTGAGCCAAAAGGTGGTTGCATTTCAGGTGCATGGTAAACGCATTTTCAAAAGCCTCTAAGCTGGCATTGACAATTTCCCCACTGGCGGGTCCTCCGGTATTATTCACTACAATATGAAAGCCGTGCTCCTTCTCGATAAATTTAATGACCTGTTCTTGTAATTCTCTCGGCTTCAAAAAATCTGCCACAATATACTTATGATTACGATGCTGTGGCAATTCTGCCAAAACTTCTTTCAGTTTTTCTCTATTGCGTGCTACTAGCGTAACGTTAACACCTTCCTGTGCCAATGCAATGGCCGTTGCTTTCCCAATGCCCTGCGTGCTACCGCAAACTAGGGCGTTTTTGTTGTTTAGTTTTAAGTCCATAAATAAGCCCTCCTAACCTCCCTATTTCGGCTGCGCTTAACACAGGCTCGGGGAGGAACTCTAAACTGGGTGATTGAGTTAATTTATTTATCATTAGTTTGTAGCTCGCCCCCTCCCTTTGGGAGGGTTGGGGTGGGCTTCTAACCCTGCAATTCTATCATCTTCCAAAATTGCTTCGGTTGCTTCCTTAACTTTTTTCAAAATCGTTTCAAGATTACCTGAGCTTGTGATTTCGCCATCAGAAACCATATTCAAAATGGCTTTATCCTGTGCACGCCCTTTTAGCATGGCTTCTCGGTATCCCATATCCTCATTAAAGGTAACCAAACTATATTTTGAAGAGTAATCATTTGGAAAGTTTTTTTCTAAAGCCATTTCTATTTTTCGCTTTTCCTGAAATATGGGGTTGGCCACATGGTCTTTCATTTCATGGAAATTATCAATGGCCAAATCGGCTATAGCATCGGTATCCTTTTTCCTTGTTTTTTCGTATTCGTAAAAAACCGTTTCCCAATTGCCCTCATATTTGTCCAAAATGGCATCGAATTCCACCACGTCCTCAAAGGAGGCATTCATCCCTTGCCCGTAAAATGGGACAATAGCATGGGCTGCATCGCCCATCAACAGGGTATTGCCCTTATAATGCCACGGTGAACATTTAATGGTTCCTAGTGGTGATGTTGGGTTTGAAAAAAAGTCTTCCACCAAATTTGGCATTACTGCCAGCGCATCCGGAAATTCCTTATGGAAAAATTCCAATACCCTTTCTTCGCTATTCAAATTATTGAAATTGTATTCGCCTTCATCATAACTTAGAAATAGCGTTACGGTAAAACTACCATCTAAATTTGGCAATGCAATCAGCATAAAACTTCCTCTTGGCCAAATATGCAGGGCGTTTTTATGGATTTTATGACCTCCGCTTTTCTTGGGTAAAATTGAGAGCTCTTTATAGCCATGGGTTAAATAGGCTTGAGAAAAGCTGAACAAAAACTTCTTGCCCAAGTAGTAGCTTTTTCGCATGGCTGAACCCGCTCCGTCTGTACCAATAATGATATCGGCATCTTCTACAAACTCATCCTTGGTATGATAATCTTTGAATCGGGCAGTGGTTTTTTCAAAGTTGACCGATTTACATTTTTTATTAAAATATATGTTGACGTTTTTGTGTTTTTCGGCTTCATCCAACAACAAAGCATTCAAACCGCCACGGGAGACGGAATTGATATATTCATCGGTTCGCCCACTGTAGTTGGATTGAAAGGTGTTGCCACGGGTGTCATGAATCATACGCCCGTGCATAGGGATACAAAGCTGTTTCACATTGTCTTCCAAGCCTACCAGTTTCATCGCTTTATTGCCCCTATCGGAAAAGGCGAGGTTTATGGAGCGCCCTGCACTAATATCTACTTTTCGTAAATCAGGGCGCATTTCATATACATTGACATTGTAGCCTCTTTGGCCCAATCTCAGAGCTAAAAGGCTACCGCAAAGACCTGCGCCGATGATGAGTACATTCTGGGAAGCCCCATCTAAATCTTCCCCTTGGGGGAAGACTTTCTCATTCGTATCTATAATTTTCTTTTTATTCATCATTAATGGTAACTAGTTCCTTCCCTTTGGGAAGGTTAGGATGGGCTTCAACTTCTCAACCAACCTCCAAGCATCCTCAAACGAATTATAAAGCGGTACGGGCGCACATCGAATCACATCCGGTTCGCGCCAATCACTGATAACACCCGCTTGGGTTAATTTTTCATGCAAGGATTTGTCTGCGTTCTTCACCTGAATAGAGAGCTGGCATCCCCGTTCTTCAGGATTTTTAGGAGTGATAATTCGAATGACGTCCTCACCCAAATCTTTCAACAAAAATTCAAAATAGCCTGTCAACTTTTTAGATTTTTTTGTCAAAGCTACCATGCCAACTTCAGCAAAAATATCCAATGAAGCTTTAATGGCCGCCATAGATAAAATAGGAGGATTGCTCAACTGCCAACCTTCGGCGCCTGGCAATTGGTCAAACTCGCCTCGCATGAGGAAACGCGTTTGTTTGTTGTGGCTCCACCAACCTGCAAACCGATTCAGATCCTTTCGATGGGCATGACGTTCGTGCACAAAGCACCCAGCCAAACTTCCCGGGCCAGAATTCAAATATTTATAGGTACACCAAGCGGCAAAATCTGCACCCGAGTTGTGTAAATTCAGTTGCACGTTTCCGGCACCGTGCGCACAGTCAAATCCAACAATGCAACCATATTGATGGCCTAATTCTGTAATCCGCTTTAAATCAAAAAACTGTCCCGTATAATAGTTAACACCGCCAATCATAATTAAGGCGATTTCCTCGCCTTGAGCTTTTAAAATTGTCTCTAAATCTTCATAACGCAACAGTTCTTCCCCTTCTCGTGGTTTCCAAAGTGCCAAGCCTTCTTCATCATCAAAACCGTGATGCCGTAATTGCGATTCTACAGCATATTTATCTGATGGAAATGCATCGCTTTCAATCAATATTTTATAGCGCGATTGGGTCGGTTGGTAAAACGATACCATCAGGAAATGCAAATTGGCCGTTAGGGTATTCATTACCACAACTTCAATGGGTTTTGCACCGACAATTTTGGCCATATTTTCCGTTAGAAATTCATGGTATTTCAACCAGGGATTTTTGGCTTCAAAATGGCCTTCAACACCCAAATTAGCCCAATCTTCCAGCTCTTGATTTACATAAGCTTTGGTCTTTTTGGGCTGCAATCCCAATGAATTGCCTGTCATGTAAATCACTTCATTTCCTGCCTCGTCTTTCGGTATGTGAAATTGATTTCGGAAAGGTTTTAAAGCATCGTTTCGATCCTGTTCCAATGCGTATTCAAGGCCTAATTTATAATCGGACAAAATGATTTTGATTTTGGGTGTATCACAAAAATAGGCATTAAATGTTTAGGAAGAAGTGCAAAATTGCGACTTTAAATTACATTGAAATTTTCGTATCTTTAGTACAAACTAAAAGCTATGGGGAAAATAAAAGAGTATTCAAACGGTGAAACCACGGTGGTTTGGGAGGCCGGTAAATGTATCCATTCGGCTATTTGCGCTAAGGGGTTGCCAAAAGTTTTTCGACCAAGATTGCGACCTTGGATTAAAATGGACGAGGCAGAAACAGAGGCCATCATTAATCAGGTGAAACAATGCCCATCTGGAGCTTTGAGTTATTATATGAACGATGAAAAAGACCAATCTTCGCAAACCATGGAAACTAAAGTTGAGGTTTTGGAGGATGGTCCATTACTGGTCTATGGAACTTTAAAAGTAGTAGCAAAAGACGGTTCTTCAGAAGCAAAAAATAAAACTACGGCCTTTTGCAGATGTGGAAAATCTGAAAATAAACCCTATTGCGACGGGGCACACGTAAAAGCAGAATTTAAAGGTTAACCGTTAAAAAAGTGCTAAAAAAGATAAAGCGCTTCAATATAATTATTGAGGCGCTTTAGATATATATAGACGCGTGTGCGGAAAAAACGGTTTGCTTTATTTACGATATTTGTCGTGAAATAGACGTTTGCTTACAGTTATGGATAAAAATCAATCCTTTTTCGAAACCAACAAGTCAACCTGGAATGATAAGGTCAAAGTTCATGCCAAAAGTGAAATGTATGACATGGAGGCATTCAAAAAAGGCAAATCTTCTTTAATGCCTTATGAATTGGAAGCTTTGGGCGATGTTTCGGGAAAGTCTTTGTTGCATTTGCAATGTCATTTTGGCCAGGATACTTTGAGTTGGAGTAGAATGGGGGCAAAGTGTACCGGTGTAGATTTAAGTGATGACGGTATTAAATTGGCCAAAGAACTGAATGAAGAATTAAAGTTAGATTCTAAATTTATATGCTGTAACGTTTTGGATACTTCTGAGTATGTAAAAGAACAATTTGATATTGTTTTTACAAGTTACGGTGTCATAGGTTGGTTGCCAGATTTAAAACCTTGGGGCAAAATGATTGCTGAACGGTTGAAACCTGGAGGCATTTTTTTTATAGCAGAATTTCACCCAGTGGTTTGGATGTTTGATTATTTGCAGGATGACTCCATCATTAAATATGGTTACATGCAAGATGAGGTGATTTATGAAGAATATGAAGGCACCTACGCCGATGAAAACTCAAAAATGGTTAGTAAAGAATATGGTTGGAATCACGGTTTAGGTGAAGTAGTTTCTTCTTTGACCGAAGCAGGTTTACATATTGAGTATTTAAAAGAATATGACGAAAGCCCTTATGACGTATTGCCCAATTTGATAAAAACAGATTCTGGTATGTATGTAACTAAGGATAAATTATATCCTTTGATTTTTTGTTTGGGGGCGAGGAAGAAGTGAATTGAGGATTTCGGTAATATGTTTGTATAGATATTGTTGTGTGATTAAATAAATAACTAAACAAGATGGAGTGGTCGTAGGAAAATCTGAAAAATTGTCCGCTCAAACTAGGAACTAATAATTGTTTTTTCCTTGGTGTTGAAATAATATTTATATCTTTTTTCGATAATAATATTTTTCAAATCCTTTTGGGAAATCTGTTTCGGTTCCAATTTTTTCAAATCCAAGTTTTTCGTAAAATTCAGGTGCTTGGAATGAAAACGTATCCAAACTTATAAATCTACAATTCCTTTTCTTCGCTTCTTTTTCAGTTTCCAGAATTAATTTTTTCCCTATTCCACTGTTCCTGTTCTCAGATTTAACAACAAAAGTTTTTATTTCCAATGTCCCCCAAATCGAACGCCCATAAAGTCCCCCAATTATTTCATCGTTATTGTTTCTAACAATTATTTCAATCGGTTTGTTAATTTCATCTTTAAACTGATTAGTTTTACTCCTATTATATTCCACTAATAATTCGACCACTTTGTCATAAGATTTTTGGTCAACTTTGTCAGCTACTTTTATATTCATTATACAAATTAACACTATTATCCAGCATTAACGAAGGTAGGCGAAGAAATCTATATAATCAAATTTCAACTTACACCCTACTAGTATGAGATTCTGAAACGAGTTCAGAATGCCAAAAAGCTTAATGTGTTTCCTTCAAAAGCTCCTTAGGGAACTTAGCCTGAAACCGCTTTAACCTCGGGATTGAAACATTTCTGATGTAACTATTATTGGGATGCAAGCGTTCGTAGTTTTGGTGGTAATCTTCGGCTACCCAAAATTTTTGAAAAGGATATACTTCGGCCGCTATTGTGGCGTTCAGCTTTTTCGCTAAAGCTTCTTTTTTCTTTAAAATAACTTCCTTTTGCGCTTCATTTTGATAAAAAATAATAGAGCGGTATTGTGAACCGCGATCTGGTCCCTGTCCATTAACCTGGGTGGGGTTTTGGGACGCAAAATAAGCATCAACTAAAATATCGAAACTGACAATTTTCGGGTCATAAATAACCTCGACGGCTTCGGCATGTCCGGTACGACCCGTATTACTCGTGTCGTAAGTCGGGTTGTTTGTGTGGCCGCCGGAATAACCGTTAATCACCTCTTTTACACCTTTAATACTTTCATAAACTGCTTCGACGCACCAAAAACAACCGCTGGCAAAATAGGCTTTGGCCAGACCATTTTCTATGGAAACGGTCACAGGCTGGGCGTTTTTAACTTCATCCATTTTCTTGCTATTTTGCGCCACATTTTGGCAACTAAATAACAAGGTTAAAACAAAAAGGGTGATGATATTTTTCATAGCGATATGTTTATGTATACTAAAGTTACTTTTATATAGACGTCTAAAAATACAAAACCTTAAACGGTTTTGATTTTTTTTCAGGTTTTAAACAATTGGAATATTGCAATATCACGATTAAATTATATAAAAATAAACCCTAGCAATAAAATCACTAGGGTTCAAATTATATATTTTAAGAAGAACTATAGCTTAGAAAACAGCTTGTCCATTTTTGCCTTTTGCTCTTCTGCAAGGGTCGCGTCCACTAAAATTCTACCGCTATGCTCATCGGTAATTACCTTCTTGCGCGAGGCAATTTCCACTTGCACTTGTGGAGGTATGGTAAAAAACGAACCTCCTGATGCCCCTCTTTCAATTGGTACAACGGCTAATCCGTTCTTAACATTTTTACGGATTCTATCATAGGCAGACACCAAACGGGCTTCGATCTGAGTTTTGTATTCATCAGATTTCGCAAGTAATGCTTGCTCCTCTTTTTCCGTTTCGGCCAAAATTGCATCCAATTCGCCTTTTTTGTGCTTTAAGTGGGTTTCGCGCTCCTTTAATTGCTCTTTGGTTTCAGCAATCACCTCTTTTTTCTGCTCAATTTGTACCTTAAATTCCTTGATATGCTTTTCGGCCAATTGAATTTCCAACTCTTGGAATTCTATTTCCTTTGATAAAGAGTTGAACTCCCTATTGTTGCGAACATTTTTCTGTTGTTCCGCATATTTTTTCATCAAAGCCTTAGATTCTTCAATCAGGTTCTTTTTTGAAGAAATATCATTGTCAATAACCTCCAAACCATTAACCAGTTTTTCGAGTCTGATGTTTAATCCTGCAACTTCATCTTCTAAATCTCTAACTTCTAAAGGCAGTTCTCCACGGACATTTCGAATTTCATCTATGCGGGAATCTATAAGTTGTAAGTCATATAAAGCTCTCAAGCGCTCTTCTACGGTAGCTTCATTCTTTTTAGCCATACTTTAAAAATACTTAACGGGATTGGTATTTGTATTCGATAAAATGATTGCAAAATTAGTAATTTTTTTCTTAAGATAAGCTACCAAAAGATTTTTTGTGAATTGTTCACTTTCGTAATGGCCAATGTCCGTCAAAAGTATGCGATTTTCGGCTGTGAAAAAGTCGTGGTATTTTAAGTCTGCAGTAACAAAAGCATCTGCTCCCAAATCTTTGGCAGATGAAATGGCAAAACTTCCGGACCCACCTAAAACAGCAACTTTTTGGATGGTTTTACCCAAAAGTGAAGAATGCCGAATAACACCAGTATTCATTTTTTCTTTGAGATAACTTAGGAATTCAGTTTCAGACAAGGGTGAGGTCAATTCCCCAACCATACCCATACCTATTTGCTGGTTTTTATTTTCGATGGTGACCACTTCATAAGCTACTTCTTCATAGGAATGCGCCTCAAAAAGGGTTCGAAGTATTTTGGATTCCAAATGTTTTGCAAAAATCACAGTGACTTTAGTTTCAGCTTCGGTATGCGTTTCACCTTTGTTACCGATAGTTGGTGAGGATTCATCATTGCCTTTAAACGTGCCATAACCCTCAACATTAAAACTACAATTGCTATAGTTGCCAATATCCCCAGCTCCTGCTTTAAAAAGTGCAGTCCTTAATGCTTCAGCTTCATTTTTTGGAACATAGGTTGTCAGTTTTTTGATGGTGCCACTTTGTGGGATAAGAATTTTTTTGTGGGTCAATCCTAATTGATTGCAAATCATATTGTTTACCCCTTGAAAGGCATTGTCCAGTGCCGTATGCATACTGTAAATAGCAATATCGTGCTTAAGGGCTTTTATTACCACGCGTTCAACATAGGTTTTACCGGTCAACTTTTTTAAACCTTTGAAAACAATAGGGTGGAAGCTGACGATTAAATTACATTTTTCTGAAATAGCCTCATCAACAACAGATTCAAGTGTGTCTAAAGTGACCAAAACTCCTGTCAATTTTGCATTTTTGTCACCCACCAAAAGCCCAACATTGTCAAAATCTTCGGCATAGGAGAGAGGGGCGAGTGCTTCTAAATGGTCAATGACGTCTTGTACAATCATGGTTTATTTGTTTGCTTCAAAGATAAAATATTATACATTCGCTTAAATGAAGCTTCTTCGAAAAATATTGTTCCCCATTGTACCGGTTTATTTTATAGTAACATGGTGTCGCAACAAACTTTACGATTGGGGCATAAAATCATCCACTTCTTTTGATTTTCCCGTCATCTGCGTGGGGAATTTAAGCGTTGGCGGCACCGGAAAAACACCAATGATAGAATATTTAATTCGCCTTTTAAAAGATGAAAATAGTTTATCAACTTTAAGCCGGGGTTACAAAAGAAAGACAGAAGGCTTTCAGTTGGCCAATGAAGATGCCATTGCACAGACCATTGGAGATGAGCCTTATCAATTTTATCATAAATTTGGAAGTGAGGTACAAGTAGCTGTTGATGGTAATCGTGTGAACGGCATACAACAGCTAAGAAAACTATCAAACCCGCCCAATCTCATTTTGCTGGATGACGCTTATCAACATCGAAAGGTAAAGGCAGGATTTTACATTTTACTTACCACTTTTAACAATCCTTATTTTAAGGATATTGTATTGCCAACCGGAGATTTAAGAGAGCCAAGAGGGGGAGCCCAAAGGGCTGACATCATAGTTGTAACAAAATGTCCGCCGAATTTAAGTGAGGCTGAAAAGTCGCAATTTGTAAATAGCATCAAGCCAAAAGAAGGACAGTCCGTTTTTTTCAGTTCGATAGGGTATGCCGATGAGGTGCTTTCCGAAAGATCAAAAAAGAAATTAACAGAATTGGAAAGTTTTACCTTGGTAACTGGCATCGCCAATGCTCAGCCCCTTGTGGATCACTTAAAACGAAAAGGATTAAGTTTTGAGCATTTAAGTTTTAATGACCATCACGAATTCACTGAAAAGGACATTGCTTTGCTGGAAAAAAAATTCATGATTTTGACCACCGAAAAAGACTTTATGAGATTGAAACACTACCATTGCTTAATGGGCAAATTATTCTATTTGCCTATTTCGGTGTCAATGGATGAGCCGGAACAGTTCGATAATTTAGTCAAAAACTATCTGAAGTCTTACTAAGCGGTTGCGTTATTCTTACTGGATAATGCGTTAAATAGCTTTTTCTCAAACTCTTCCTGTTTAAACGGTTTTGGAATAATATCGGTAAATCCAGCTTCTTCAAACTCGTGCATTTTGTCTTCAATAGTAACTGCTGTTAATGCAAAGATGGTGAGCTCTTTATCAAACGTACGTATAATCTTGGTAGCTTCAATACCACTAATACCCGGCATGTGGATGTCCATCAAAATAATATCATACTTGTTAGCTTTTACCATATCCACAGCCCCTTCGCCATTATCCACTATTTCGCAAAATAAATCCATTTTGTTCAGGATTTTTTTGGTAATCATCTGGTTGATTTTATTGTCTTCAACCACAAGGATTTTTACACTACTGAGGTCTAGATTGGCAGGCTTGGTATCTAATTTTTTCACCTTTTTGTTGGAAGCTATTTCTGAGGCTTCGTTATACTCCAAAGGAATTTCAAAGAAAAAGGTGGTGCCTTTCCCCAATTCGCTTTGCATGTAAATATTACCCTTTAAAATTTCTATCAAACCTTTCACGATTGATAGTCCAAGGCCGGTACCTCCATATTTTCGGTTAATCTGGATAGAACCTTGAGAAAAGCTTTCAAACATATTGTCCTGCTTCTCTTTGGTGATACCGATACCATTGTCTTCCACTTCAAAACGTAGCGTGTAATTGTTGTTTTCCTCAGCAATTTTATACACTCGAATCCAAATATCCCCATCTTTGGTAAACTTGATGGAGTTTCCGATAAGGTTAATTAGGATTTGCGAAATCTTCAATTGGTCTGCAATGAAGTTTTCGGGCAAATCTTTATCGTATTCAAAATGAATGGTGATGTTGTTGTCCAAAGCCTGATTGTTCAGAGCAAGGATAATATTGTTGATTTTCTTTTTAAGGTTAAAGGGTTCTGGTTCAATTTCAACCTTATTGGCTTCAATTTTATTGATTTGAAGTATATCGTTAATAAACGTCAACAAGTAATCCCCTGAGAATTTCAACGATTTTAAATGTTGGATCTGCTCGGGTTTGGGGTCTTCATCCAATAACATATTACTGAGGCCTGTTACCGCATATAATGGTGTACGGAGCTCGTGGGTAACTGTTGAAAGGAAGTTTGCTTTTGTTTTTGAGGCTAATTCAGCTTTTTCTTTAGCAATAATTAGCTCGTTGTTTTTCTTGTGGAGCATATTATTGGTTTTAAGTCTGATATTATTATTCTTATAGAGTGATAGGGTGAGTAGCGATAGAATGGTAATCAAAGCCACACTTAGTATAGATATTAGCGTGCTTAAATCATTCTTGCTATTGGCTTCGTCAAGTTCAGCCTTCTGTCTTTTGTTATGTTCTATTTGATCGTTGATCAAAAATTGAATACGTTTTTCAGGGGATAAATTGGCTTTTTTCACCGCGCGTAAAGAGTCGGAAAGGGTAACGTGCTTTTTCAAGTAGTCATTTGCCAATTGATGGTTTTGGGTGCTTTCGTAAATATTGCTCAATACCAAATAGCCCCTATTGGTAGTGCTACTATAGCCGTTTGTTTTGGCAATATCCAAGCCTTCTTTTGCGAAATCCAGAGCTTTGGCGGGATCGCTTAAGGCATGATATACCTTCCCGTGATAAATTAAGGCACTACTCAGGATATCATTGAATTCTTCCTTTCTTGAGAGCGCTACGGCTTGCTCAATCAATTCTCTTGATTTTCGGAAATTTTTAAGTTCCAGATATGCATTTCCCTCTGCAAGAAGGGTTTCGGCCAATTCTTTTTTGAGTTCTTCTTCTTGGAATTTTGACTTGGCCGCCCTGTAGGAGTCCAATGCCTGATATGTGTTTTTCTTGGACATGTAAACGTCCCCAAAGGTTTTAAACGAACGCCCCAAATTTTTATTATCGTTGGTAATGCGTTGCATTTCAACAGCTTTGTTCAGTACCTGGATGGCATCTTCTTCTTCCTCTATAATAAGGTGTAAACGGCCTTTGATGGAATAAATTAGACCAATACTTTTTTTCAGGTTAGCATCTTGAGCTAGTTCCAAAGCTTCATCCAAAGTTTTTTGAGCCTCGAAATATTTGAAATTGGCAATATCCTTTTGAGATTGCTCTACGCGATAGTCGATGTTATTCTGTATGATTTCAGGGTCATCCTCAATAGAATTTTGAGACGATAAGCTGAAGGACACAAGCATTAAAACAATGCATATGCTTATATATTGCTTTATTTGGGACATTTTAGTATAAATAGGTCCGACAAATATAAATATTTATTCGATAAAATACACTTTTTTTCCGATAAATTGCACATTTTATCTAATTTATGTGCTTTTGAGCCTTATATGACGAGCGAACCAAAGCACTACTTTCTACGTGTCTAAAACCAAGTTCAAGCCCAATTTTCTTGAATTCGTCAAACTCACTTGGTTCAATAAAGCGTTTAACGGGTAGGTGCTTTTTAGAAGGTTGAAGATATTGACCGATGGTCACCACATCAACGTCGTGCGCTTTTAAATCATGCAAGGTTTCAATAACTTCTTCACGCGTTTCCCCTAAACCAAGCATGATGCCTGACTTGGTACGTCTTTGCCCTTGTTGTTTCAAATATTTCAAAACGCCCAAACTTCTTTCATACTTCGCTTGTATACGAACTTCCCTTGTTAGCCTTTTTACCGTTTCAATATTATGGGATACTACTTCCGGAGATACTCCTATTATACGGTCGATATGTCGTTCAATACCTTGAAAATCTGGAATTAAGGTTTCTAATGTGGTTTCAGGGTTCATTCTGCGCACGGCCTTTACAGTTTCAGCCCACATGATACTACCCATATCTTTTAAATCGTCTCGGTCCACACTGGTCAGTACGGCATGTTTTATCTTCATGATTTTTATGGAACGGGCAACTTTTTCTGGCTCGTCCCAATCCACGGACTCTGGCCTTCCTGTTTTTACGCCACAAAAACCACAAGAGCGGGTGCAGATGTTGCCCAAAATCATAAAAGTAGCAGTACCCTCGCCCCAACATTCGCCCATATTTGGGCAACTCCCTGAAGTACAAATGGTGTTCAGATTGTATTTGTCCACCAAACCCCTTAATTCGGTGTATTTTTTTCCTGTGGGCAACTTAACACGCAACCATTTTGGTTTGCCTTGGCGTTCTGGTAATATATTGGAGACTGCGTCTGTTTTCATAAGCTGAAAAAATGGACAGCAAAGATACGAAGTATTCTTTTAATTACGGGCTTAAAGAGTCGTGAGGTACCATGCGCTGAATCCAATAAGGAAAAGGATACCAAGCCAACTCAATACGTGCAGATTTCTGGAAGGATGCCATTGTTTGGGTGTGTGCTTGCTCGAAATGAGTCGATAATTGATGATAGCGTAGAAAGGTGCAGTCATAAATGAAAGGATGGTGGCTATTTTAATAAGCAGACCCATTTCAGAAGCCAAAAATAGAAAGATACATACCGTGCCAATGCACAATAAAATAATCCAAAAAATGTAACCAAATTTAAGAGGTCTGTTGATCAATAATTCCGTTGTTCTATCCATGGACCTTGGAGAGGCATCCAAAGTGGTCAATGTAGTACTGAACATCGTTGTAAAAGCCGCGAGGCCAATAATAATGTAGGCCCAGTTCCCCAGGCTAGTAGTATACATATCTATCAACTGGCTTGCAAATACCCCTGCGGAATTACTAAACGTCTCCCCGCTACCATACATCACCAAAGCTCCCAAAAGGACAAATCCGATGCCAAGAAAAATAGTGCTGAAATAACCTATATTGAAATCGAATAAGGCTTTTTTAGTTGAAAAGGAATTGTGGTCTTTTTTCTTTTCTATGGCCCAAAGGGAATGCCATATGGAAATGTCCAAAGGTGCAGGCATCCAGCCCATAAAGGCAATTAAAAAGGTAATTTCCAAACTGTTTTCGGGCAATACTTGGGTTAGTGAAAGTGGAGTGGTATTGTTGAACAATGCCATAGCGACCGCAACAACGGTGCTTATGGAAAGTGTAATTATGATAACTTTCATCAAGTTATCCAGCAATTTATATTTTCCAAGTATCAAAAGTGAAAGACAAATTAAAAGGATAATTATAGACCATATTTGAACACTTGAAATTGTTTGACTACCAAAAGAAATGGGTTGAAAATTAATAAACAATGAAGAAGCAATCCCAGCCGTTACAATGGTCACCGCCATCTGAATCACAAACATGGAGCCTAAGGTGAGAATGTAATAGGCTAGTAAAACCCCTTTGCCTAATTTTTTGTAACCTTCAAGCAAACTTTCGCCGGTGGCCGTCGCATATCTCGGGCCATATTGGAAAAAAGGATATTTAAAGAGCGTTACCAAAACTAATGCCCATATCAACCCCAATCCAAAATCGGCTCCAGCCCTTGTGGATTGCACCAAATGAGACACGCCAATGGCCGCTCCCGCAAATAATAAGCCCGGGCCTAAGGCTTTTAGTTTATGCATCATTTAGGGTTTTGAATTATTTCCGCCAATAGCTTTTTTGCCCTAAGCAGTTTCACCTTTACATTATTTATGGGCTCATCCAATTCTTCGGATATTTCCTTATAGCTCAACTCCTGAAAGTAGCGCAGATTAATTACCTTTTGATAATGCGGCTTTAGCTTTTTGATATCGCGAAGCAACTTGGCAAGATGTTGTTCCGTAATCAATTTATCTTCGGCGGATGGTGATTCGTCCAAAATTTGAAGAACGGTTTTATCGTCTTTGGAAATCACGTGCTTGATGGAGTTTTTTTCCTTCCGCAATAAATCAATATGGATATTCTTTGAAATGGTAATCAGCCAGGTTTTGAAAGTGTATTTTTCGTCAAAAGTTTCTATCCGGTCAAACGCCCTGGAAAAGGTTTGGATGGTTACATCCTCGGCATCGTTTTCATTATGGATGCGCTTCAACTGAAACCCATAAACATGGTCCCAGTACAAATCCAGCAAATAATTAAAGGCCTTTTGGTCGTTCTTTTTTGCGCGAGAGATCGCTTCGTTTATTTCCAATGGTTGGGCTTTGAGATGATATTTGTTATAAATATAGCCATTTGAAAGGTAATTAGGAAGATTTCCAGAAATGGTAGCATCCAAAGGACATCTTTTTCGCCCAATTTTTTTGTTGAGCCTACGTAAATTAGATATTGGATACTTATTCTAAAAGCTATCAAGCCAATTACGAATTGCGGTAGATGGGATATGGCTAAAAGCAAAAAGGACAATAGCCAAAATAGTACATTCGTGATATAGAAAAGTGCCAGTGCAAATTTGTGTTCTTTTTTGTAATAAGATGCCGTAGAAATGTGCCGTCGTTTTTGAAGCGCCCAGGCCTTGAAAGAAGTTTTAGGAGGCGAGGCGGTAAAACTGTTTTTTGATATGCAAATGGCGGTATTCGTTTTTGTCGACGACTGATTTACGAAAAGATCATCGTCACCAGACCGAATGTTCATATGCCCCATAAATCCTTTGGACTCAAAAAACTGAGTTTTGGTATAAGCCATATTTCTGCCTACACCCATATAGGCGAATCCCATTTTGGCAAACGAAAAATAGGAAATGGCCGTGACTAGTGTTTCAAAACGAATCAACTTATTCAAAAATGAATTTTTGATTTTCGAATAGGCGCCATAGCCTAGTACAATGGATTTTTCAGAACTGAACTTGGAGACCATTTCGGATATCCAGTATTCTGAAACTGGTTGGCAATCCGCGTCGGTAAACAATAAAAGGCCGTGCTTTGAAGCTTTTATTCCTAATGTTAAAGGATATTTTTTATTGCCCCAAAAAGTTTCGACAGGTTTTACATCAACCACCTTAATTTTAGGATTGGAAGACGCAAAAGTTTTCATAACTTCTAGGGTGTCGTCCTTTGAGCCGTCATTTATCAAAACCACCTGAAAATCAGGATAGTTCTGCTTCAAAATAGAAGGCAAAAATGTTTTAAGGTTATCCCCCTCGTTTTTTGCACAAATGATTACTGATACCGGAGTTTTTTGGGATGATTTGTTGTTTTCAACTTTAAGGAAAGCAAACTTTCCGAAGACATACAGGTAATAAATGACTTGAATAAGTACAACGCCAATGAAGAAAAATAGCGCAATATCCAGAAAAATCATTTATTATTTTGAATGTTGTGGTTCGTTACATTCGCTAAATTGGTCTGGGGTCTTACCACAAAACCCACAGGCTTCCCCCTCTTGATTTAACATGGGATTTTGACTGGCGCAGGTACCGGCAAATTTCCCGTCTTTTTTTGCCCAGATTTTGATGGCTATTCCAGCAACACCAAGGCCCAAAAGCAGTAAAGTGATTAAGAGAAGTTTCATGGAAAATGATTTATGCAAAGATACTGATTTTGTTAAAATTTATAAGAAATTGAATTCATTAATTATATTCTAGTGACCTTTATGTTTTTTAGGTGTCTCATTGTTAATGTCTTACATTTTTTAATACTAACCAATTAAATACATATTAATTATGAAAAAATTATTTGCTGAGTTTTTTGGAACGTTTTGGCTCGTTTTTGGAGGTTGCGGAAGTGCTATTTTTGCAGCCGCTTTTCCTGAGGTGGGTATCGGTTTACTGGGAGTTTCCTTGGCGTTTGGACTTACTGTTTTAACCATGGCTTATGCCGTTGGACATGTTTCTGGAGCACATTTTAATCCAGCTGTATCCTTTGGACTTTGGGCTGGAGGGAAGTTTGAAGCCAAAGAGCTTGTCGGTTATATTATTGCCCAAGTTATCGGTGCCATTGCTGCGGCCGGAGTACTTTATTTGATAGTTTCTGGAAAAGGTGATTTTACAGGTATCGGCGGATTTGCCGCTAACGGCTACGGAGAATTGTCGCCTGGAGGTTATAGTATGATGTCCGTGCTAATTACGGAGTTTGTACTCACGATGTTTTTTCTGTTGATAATTTTAGGGAGCACTTATCCAAAAGCTCCAAAGGGATTTGCAGGAATAGCCATTGGTTTGGCATTGACCTTGATTCATTTAATAAGTATTCCAATTTCAAATACTTCGGTAAATCCAGCACGTTCTACAAGCCAAGCTCTGTTTGCAGGTGGTGATTTTACAGCACAATTGTGGTTGTTTTGGTTGGCACCGATCGCAGGGGCCATTGTTGCAGGATTCATTCACAAAGCATTTTTCGATAAGACATAAAAAAAATAACCTTGAATAAGAGTTATTAATAGCGACGAAAAAGCCTCTTCTAATACAGAAGAGGCTTTTCAATTTTTGGATGCTATTATTTATAATAACGTTTATTGCAAACTAATTTCTGCAACAGTATTTTCAACGGAAGCAATATGATTACCTCCTTTAGGCTCTATTGTGATATTCAATTTAAGCGCATTTTCCGCAAACGGAATTCTTCTTAGTTGTCTGTCAGATTCCGTTAAAATACCCAAGCTTACCATTCGGTCCTGCAGTTCGGCCCAAATTTGATAGCACTGTTCTTCAGGCAATTGTGGCAAAGACACCACATCAATCATGGATGTTTTTTCCTTTGGATTGATATAGGCTACCGTTTTCAGGTTTCTAGCTCTATTATTGCCCTGCATAATGTATTTATAAGTGTCAGGGTTATTTAATTGCTTAAACTGTTGCATCACCGCATCCAGCTTTTTATTGTTCATTTCAATATCGCTTCTTAAATCAAATATTTCATCAACCACCACCTGATTTTCATCGTTCAGTTTTTGGTTTTGATTGTAAAACAAATAAGAAGTTCCCGCAAAAATTAGTGCCGCAATACTGGCCGCCACACTAAATTGATACCATTTTTTATACTTTTTAGTTGGCTTTAATGCTATTACGGGGGTGTCGTCCAACTCCTCTAAAATATTGTCTAGAATGTTTTTAGGGGCTTCCACAGCATTGCTTTTGGCAACAATTTCCAAATTGTGCTGCAGGGTGTTGTAGGCTTTCTGAACCTCTGGATATTTTGAAATGTAAGCTTCAACTTCTTGGGTTTCCATAAAGTTGGTGTTGCCTATCAGATATTTTTCCAAAAGGCCAGAATTCAAAAAAGTAGTTATTTTCGCATTCATGACTTGGTTTAATTAAGGATCGTAAATTTTTTTCAATTCCCTCAATCCAATTTTTAATCTTGATTTTATTGTCCCCAACGGGATATCTAGTTCTTCACTAGCCTCCTGTTGTGTCATACCTTCAAAAAATAGTGCATTAATCACTATCTGATACTTCTCGTCCAAGCTGCCCAGATGCTTTTTTATATCCATCACATCTTGGTTCAAAGAGTTCGTCGTAATCTTATATACGCTAGAACTTTCAATTTGGACTTCCTTTTCGGTTTTATTTTTCAAGGAACGCACTTTGTCAATGGCCGTATTATAGGTGATACGATAAAGCCAAGTGAACAATTTTGCCTTTTCAGGGTCGTATTTTTTGGCGTACCTCCAGATTTTTACAAAACTTTCCTGAAGCACGTCCTGCGCCGTATCATCATCCACAATAATTTTTTTCACCACACCGTATAGCGCATCCGCGTAATACTCATATAGCAAAGAAATAGCGCGTTTATCGCTATTTTTAAGTAGCCCTACAATTTCTTTTTCGATGTCTGAAATCAATTTAGTTGGTGTTTTTCTATCAATTGATACTCAATAGGGTCAAAAGTACATGAATTTTTTCATTTGAAAATTAACGAAAACCAAATGAAAAAATTACTTGGACTTATAAAGCGCCTTCTGAAGTGGAACTAAATTTCTAATTTTTCTTTTTGAAAAAACTTAGTTTTCGCCGAAGAGATTTGCCGTTTCATTCGATTAAAGAATGTTTACCTCCGCCTCAATGGAAATATCGAATAGACGTTTGACGGTTTTTTGGATAAGCTGTGAAAGTTTTAAAATATCGGAACCCTTGGCACCACCGTAGTTCACAAGCACCAACGCCTGTTTTTTATGAACGCCGTAGTTTCCAAAGGTTTTACCCTTAAATCCAGCTGTTTCGATTAGCCAGCCCGCTGGTACTTTTACTTCACTATCAGAAACTGGATAGCTCGGAATCGCTTCAAAATTCAATTTTAGTTTTTCAAAATGTACTTTTGAAATCACTGGATTCTTAAAAAAACTACCGCTATTGCCAATTTCTTTTGGGTTGGGTAATTTACTTTCCCTGATATTGATAACCGCTTTTGAAATATCCTGAATCGTTGGATTTTTAACACCTAAGTTTTGCAGTTCCGAAGTAATAGCCCCGTAAGAAGTATGTAATTGATGGTTGCGTTTGGTCAGTTTAAAAATCACACTGGTGATGATATATTTTCCCTTTGCCTTTTGTTTGAAGATGGAGTTTCTATAGCCGAATTCACAATCTTCTTTAGTAAAAGTCCTTATCTTTTGCGTAGTAATTTCAATTGTGTCACATGAGACAAAGGTGTCTTTTAGCTCCACCCCATATGCTCCTATATTTTGAATAGGTGCGGTCCCTACATTACCAGGAATTAGGGAAAGATTTTCTAATCCGCCATAATCATGTTTCAGGCACCAAAGCACAAATTCGTGCCAGTTTTCACCGGCAGAGGCTTTCACCAAAACATAATCCGTGGTTTCATCAATAACCGAAATGCCTTTTAAATTAACGTGAATCACCAATTTATCCTGATTTTTGGTCAACAGCATATTGCTCCCGCCGCCTAAAATCAGTTTTTCAGGGTAATCCTCTTGAGCAAGCACATCCTTGAGTTGGTTTTCGTCGGATACGGATACAAAATGTTTCGCATCGATATCAATGCCAAAAGTGTTATATTTTTTTAAGGATATATTTTCTGCAATTTGCATATTAGTCCTCCTTGTAAACTTTTAGAGCCTCCCTGATGATTTGGACTGCCTTTTTCAGGCGTTCGCTATGAAGCACATAGGCAATCCTGATTTGGTTCAGTCCAATACCCGGAGTGGAATAAAACCCACCGGCCGGAGCAACCATCACAGTTTCATTGTCCACATGGAAAGATTCCAAAAGCCATTGTGCAAAATGGTCCGAATTTTTTACTGGCAACTCCGCGATGCAATAAAACGCCCCTTTTGGAGTGGCAACTATTACGCCTTCGATCTTATTGAGTTCTTCAATCAAGACATTCCTTCGTTTTATGTACTCATTTTTAATATTTACAAAATAAGAAGATGGCGTGTCTAGCGCGGCCTCACTGGCAATCTGTGCGTAAGTGGGCGGGCTCAAGCGTGCTTGGGCAAATTTTAAAACGGTCTGAATTAAGGTTTTGTTTCGAGAAACGAGGCAACCAATACGTGCACCGCACATGCTGTAACGCTTGGAAACCGAATCGATCATAATGGTATGCTCGTCAAGTCCCTCTAGTTCCATGACCGAATGGTGCGAATGCCCATCATAAGTGAACTCCCGATATACTTCGTCCGAAATCAAAAACAGGTCGTGTCTTTTAACCAAATCTGCCAATTGGGCAATCTCTTCTTTGGAATAAAGATATCCCGTGGGGTTACCCGGGTTACAAATCATAATTGCCTTCGTCTTTTCGGTAATCAGCTTTTCAAATTCCGAAATAGGAGGGAGTGCAAAATTATCTTCAATTCTGGAAATAATGGGTTTTACTTTGACGCTGGCTGCGGTAGCGAAAGCAATGTAGTTTGCGTAAAAAGGCTCACAGATAATCACCTCGTCATTAGGATCCATGATGCTTCCAAACAAAAAAGCAATGGCCTCGCTAGCCCCTGTTGTTACTATAATATCGGCATGGGATACTCTAATATCATGCTCTGCATAATAGTCTGCAATCTTTTTTCTATAGGTATCGGAACCCTCGGAACGCGAGTAGGATAGTACTTCCACATCATTTTCACGTACCGCACGAAGAGCCACTTCGGGAGTTTTGATATCGGGTTGTCCTATATTTAGGTAATAGATGTGTTTCCCTTCTGCCTCCGCTTGTTCAGCATAGGGCACCAGCTTTCGTATAGGCGATTCGGGCATATTGCGCCCTTTTTGTGATATTGACGGCATTTTAGTTTAAATGGTCTGCAAAGTTGAGAAAATTATCTTAAAATTATTTTAAAAAATGAGCCTAAATTCAGGCTGAATACCAAAGATTTGTAAATTGAAATTCAGAAATCCCAAAGATTTTACAATGAATAAACGTCTTTACTTGACGCTTTTACTAGTAGCCTGCATAGGAATATGTACTGCTCAAAAGGATAGATTTACTATTCAAAACAAAAAAGGGGAAACCAAGGTTAGGTTCCAGCTAATCAATAATTTGATAGTGTTCCCTGCGGAAGTGAACGGGATAGAACTCTCTTTTTTACTAGACACTGGGATTACCAAACCGATGATTTTCAATATCGTAAACATGTCTGATAGTTTAATGGTGAAAAATCCAGAAACTACCATATTAAGAGGGCTCGGTGAAGGTGAATCGGTAGAAGCATTGAAGTCCGATGGTAATGTGATAAAAATTGGTGATGCCCTAAAACTAGATCAGGATTTATATGCCATTTACGATTCTCGCTTGAATTTTGCTCCAAAGCTTGGTGCACCAATTAATGGCATCATCGGTTATGATATTTTGAAGGATTTTGTTGTGGAAATAAACTATTCCAGTAAGTTTTTGAAGTTTTACAATGCTGAAAGTTACGAGTATAAAACTTGCAATTCTTGTGAGGTACTTGGCTTAGGGTTTTATAACAACAAACCCTTTATTCATGCCAACGTTACGGTAAACAAAAAAGCAATTCCCGTAAAAATGCTTATTGATTCCGGGGGAAGCGACGCCATTTGGTTGTTTGAAAATGATAGTTTGGGAATCAAATGTGGCTCGAATTACTTTCGGGATTTCCTGGGATATGGGTTAAGCGGAAGTGTATACGGCAAACGCTCTAAAATTGATGGTTTTAGTTTGAATAGTTTCATTATGAAAGAAGTGAATGTGTCCTATCCCGATTCCACGTCGATTAGTTACGATAGAATAATGGAGGGTAGAAATGGCACTGTGGCAGGCGAAATTTTAAAACGGTTTAACATCATTCTCGATTATAAACAGCAACGTATCACTTTTAGGAAAAATGGGTATTTCCGAAATAAATTTTTCTATAATAAGTCCGGTATTGTGCTGGAATATGGGGGGTACAGGTATGTCAGGGAAAAGGATAATAACGACCATAGTGTAACGATTGGCAATAATTCCAGGGCAAGTAGTGCCAAGGTGGTGCTTAACACCAAATATAGGCTGAATTTAAAACCGGCTTATACCATTGTTGAATTGAGAGAGGGATCCCCTGGAGCTTTGGCAGGTTTAAAGTTGGGGGATATTATTATAAAAATAAATGGGAAATTAGCACATAGCTATACTTTACAAGAAATTACCCAAATGTTTCATGACGACAACGGAAAGTTCATCAGGCTTCTGGTGGAGCGCAAAGGAAAGAAGTATGAGCACAGTTTTAAGTTAAAGGATATACTGAACTAAAAAAGCCCAGGTACTTGGCCTGGGCTTTCAATTATGTCAAAGTATTAATTGGATTCTTATTGCTCCACCAAACTTTTGGTTTTCTTTTCTAAAACATTGTTTTTGCTGGGGTCAACCACCAAACCTTTAATTTTTAAGGCTACTGTTGGGGTTTCGGCATTAGACATCACAGTGATGGTCTTTCTGATAGGATTTACTCTATTCGTATCATATTTTACCTCAATTTGTCCTGTTTTGCCCGGCATAATGGGATCTTCAGGTTTTTTGGGGATGGTACATCCACAACTTGAAGTTACTTTTGATATGATTAATGGTGCCTCTCCAGTATTGGTAAATTCAAATACTCTCACGCCATTTGATCCTTTTTCAATTGTGCCATAATCAATAGTAGTTTCCTTAAACTCAATCTTGGCAACCTTGCCTTGAGCATTAAGAGAAAAGCTAATTAACCCTACAAATAGAATAGTAATTAGATGTTTCATCTGCTTGTTTTTTGGTTATTATTTAATGTAAACATAGGTACTTTTTCCACAACCTGCAAAATTAATAGACAAACGGTATAAATCTTAACATTCTTAATAATACCATAACCTGCCATCAACTTTCACAGAAAAAGAAATATAAGTACTTTTGCACATCAAAAGTCAAAAACTGTTCCAAAGTATGCAAATTCCATCAAAATACGATGCTAGCAAGGTTGAAAGCAAGTGGTATGATTACTGGATGAAACACGATTTTTTTCATTCCGAACCTGATGAAAGAGAGCCCTATACCATCGTGATTCCACCACCAAATGTGACAGGGGTTTTGCACATGGGGCATATGCTGAACAATACCATTCAAGATGTATTGATTCGTCGTGCGCGCTTGCAAGGCAAAAACGCTTGCTGGGTGCCCGGAACAGACCATGCTTCTATTGCTACCGAGGCTAAAGTGGTGGCTAAATTAAAGGAACAAGGCATTGACAAAAATGACCTGTCTAGAGAGGAATTTTTAAAACACGCATGGGATTGGACCCACGAATATGGCGGTGTGATATTGGAGCAGTTGAAGAAATTGGGCTGTTCCTGCGACTGGGATCGTACAAAATTTACGATGGATGACGATATGTCAGAAGCTGTCGTTAAAGTTTTTGTGGATTTGTACAATAAAGGACTGATTTATAGAGGGTATCGTATGGTAAACTGGGATCCCGAAGCCAAAACCACGTTGTCTGACGAGGAAGTGGAATATATAGATAAACAGGGGAAGTTATATCATATAAAATATAAAATAAGCCCCCTAACCCCCGAAGGGGGAAATAATGATGCTCAATATAAGAGTGAGAGTTCCCCTCCCGATCGCTATCGGGATTCGGAGGGGCTAGGGGAGGCCGAGGAGTATTTGATAATCGCCACGACTCGCCCCGAAACCATTTTGGGAGATACCGCAATTTGTATCAACCCAAATGATGACAGACATGTTAATCTAAAAGGGAAAAAAGCCATAGTTCCGATTGCGAATCGTGTTATTCCGATTATTGAAGACGAGTATGTGGATGTGGAATTTGGTACCGGATGTCTAAAAGTGACACCTGCCCATGATGAAAATGACAAGGTTTTAGGTGATAAGCATAATTTAGAAGTGATTGACATCTTTAATGAAGATGCCACATTGAATAGTTATGGCTTACATTACGAAGGCAAAGACCGCTTTGAGGTGAGGAAAGCGATTGTAAAAGAATTGGAAAGTCTCGGATTGATTGCTAAAATCGAAGATTATAACAACCGTGTCGGTATTTCCGAACGCACCAAAGCGATTATTGAGCCTCGATTATCGGATCAATGGTTTTTAAAAATGGAGGATTTGGTAAAACCTGCCATCAATTCGGTTTTGAATGATGGTGAGGTTAAATTATTTCCAAAGAAATTTGAAAACACCTACCGCCATTGGATGGAAAACATCCGCGATTGGAACATTTCCAGACAATTGTTGTGGGGGCAACAGATTCCAGCCTATTTCTATGGAGATGGCAAGGAAGATTTTGTAGTTGCAGAAACCATTGAAGAGGCAGTTTTAAAGGCACGAGAGGTAACCAACAATAAGGAGCTAAAGGCTGATAGCTTGCGTCAGGATACTGATGCACTGGATACTTGGTTTTCCTCATGGTTATGGCCCATGTCGGTTTTTGATGGCATTCGAAATCCTGAGAACGCCGATATAAATTACTATTACCCTACCAATGATTTGGTAACTGGGCCGGATATCTTGTTTTTCTGGGTGGCACGAATGATTATCGCCGGATATGAGTTCAAAGGTGAAAAACCTTTTGAAAATGTATATCTCACAGGATTGGTGCGCGATAAGCAACGTCGAAAAATGAGCAAATCCTTGGGGAATTCTCCAGATGCTTTAAAACTGATTGAAGAATATGGGGCTGACGGTGTTCGTGTAGGTCTGCTATTAAGTTCTGCTGCAGGGAATGATTTATTGTTTGATGAAGGGTTGTGTCAGCAAGGAAAGGCCTTTGGTAACAAAATTTGGAATGCGTTCCGATTGGTGCAAGGTTGGGAGATTGATGAAAATTTAGAGCAACCCGAAACCGCAAAAGTGGGATTGGATTGGTACCAATCGAAATTCCAAAAGGCTTTGGCCGAGATTGAAGATCATTTTAGCAAATATAGATTGAGCGATGCCTTGATGACCATTTACAAGCTCATTATGGATGATTTCTCCTCGTGGCTACTGGAGATTGTAAAACCGGCCTATCAACAACCGATTGATGCCAAAACGTACAATGCCATAATTGAGGCACTGGAGAATAACTTAAAAATTCTTCATCCGTTTATGCCATTTTTAACCGAAGAAATCTGGCAGTTTATTGCAGGACGCACCCCTGAAGAAGCTTTAGTTATTGCTAAATGGCCTGAAGCTAAGGCCATAAACGAATCTTTAATTTCTGAATTTGAATTTGCCACAGAGGTCATTTCCGGGATTAGAAATATCAGAAAGCAAAAGAATATTGCTTTTAAGGATGCGATTGCGTTTTCAATGACTAATAATGAAAATAAAACTTCAACTTTTGATGCAGTAATCACAAAATTGGGGAATCTGGAAGCCATTAATTATGTCAATGAAGCTGTGGATGGGGCATTAACCTTCCGAGTAAAGTCCAACGAATATTTTATCCCAATGTCGGGAGCCATTGATGTGGAGGCCGAAATTAAAAAACTCACTGAGGAACTGAATTACACCGAAGGTTTCCTAAAATCCGTACAGAAAAAACTATCCAACGAGAGATTTGTCAACAACGCCCCAGAGCAGGTCGTGGACAGCGAAAAGAAAAAAGAGAGCGATGCTTTGGCTAAGATTGAAACGCTAAAGGCTAGTTTGGCTAGTTTGGGGTAGGTTTTTAGTTCTTGTTAGAAGTCTCTCCCATAATTTTGCTGTAGGGCGAAGGTTTGTCAAAAAGGACAGTTGGTTTGTGGATGTAGTTTCTGTTATTTGCTGTTTTATTTGAAATCAAAGTTTTTTCAATATAAATTCCTTTTTATTTTCTTTAAAAGTGAATTTAGTATAATCTATTTCGTCGTTTTCGTTTCTTGGAAAAATTATCGAAAGATTCATTGGTTTGAGACTAAACTTAGCATTATTTATTGGGATTAAGGGCAGTGGATTTTTTCCTTCTGCTTTAAAATATAAGAGATTTCTTTTGCCTTCTAATATCATGGCATATGGAAGGTCTGGAGAGGAATACTTTCCTTCACATAATTTTAAGGAAGCATCATTGATTACAAAAGTCTCTTCTACAGGTCGAATCCCAAGCCTCTTGTTAGTGTAGTCAATTAATACATTAAAGCGTTCCAATTCTTTTAAACCAATATGTCCTTCTCTATTCTTATCGCGAGAATGCCCAGTGGACGAAAACCTAACTGGCATTGCCCAATTTGTGAATCCAGCAATTTCCAAACTATGAACAGGCCATGAAGTGCCCATCATTGGTTTACCATCTATTCCCATGCCTATTATTTGTTCTTTACGTTTTACAGGAGCAATTACGTTTTTACTATGATTTGTTTTAACCCACATATAGTTCATATTTCCTAAGTCAAAATGTACTTTTAGTGGGATTTTTTGATCTTCTGGCTTAATCCGTAAATTAATATTACAATATGGTTTGTTATTCTTAAATTCAAGATTTGAATAGGTCCAGTCTTTATGTGAAATATTCTCTTTTGGATTATGCAATGTTAAGATTTTATTTTCCTGATTAATTTCTAATGCCACAAACTTTAACAGGTCATAGCCTATAATGCCATCATACGGAACGTTATCATAAGAAGTGCTTTTAAAAAACATTTCTGGTGGCCACAACCCTACAGATAGATTTTTAAGAAAAATATTATCATTCAATTTAAGATGTAATCCATCAATAAATTTCACGGGTTTTTCCATATAGATTTGTGTATGTGAGCCAATTTTATCATGTTCATCCAAAGGGTCTCGAAATCCAATGGTTCTATCAGATTCAAAAATGCAGGTGATGGGAGCGCCTGTATCTAAAACAAAGTTTAACGCTTTTGAATTATTTATTTGAAGTTTAATAACAATTAATCCGTTAATCATCTTGTAAGGAAGTGTTACTGGGCTTTCTAGTTTGTTGACCATAACTAACTCTTTAGCACTTTTCCCATTAGGATTGCAAGAGTAAAGTAATATCATGATCACTATGATTATGTGTAGTTTCATTCTCGATAAGAATTGCTGGTTTTTAATTTTCTTAATAACGTTCATCTTACGAATCTGAGGGAATGTGTTCTAATATATCTCCAGGTTGACATTCCAATATTTCACAAATACTATTCAAGGTGTTAAACCTTATACCCTTTACCTTGCCAGTTTTCAGTAAAGAAAGATTGGTTTCCGATATGCCAATAATCTCAGCTAATTCTTTTAGTTTCATTTTACGTTTGGCCAACATAACGTCTAGGTTTACAACTATACTCATATCATGGCATCCTTATCCTCCTGCAGGAGTTGTCCTTCTTTAAAAACTTCGCTCAAACTGAGACTAAATAGAGCAAAAACTAACTCGCTAAAAGGCAACCCTATTTCTAAACCAATACCATGCTGTCCCTCATCAATAAAATTTACCGTTCCAAAAAAGGCCAGTACCAAGGTGTATTTGGCTATTTGTCTAAAATACAACGTGTTTTTGCTATGGAACGTTTTATAGTCTCTAACCGATTTCAAAATTTTAATCATTTTATGAATGCATAATATAATCAGAAATACTCTTGCAGATTCTCTGAGAAGAATCCATAGTTTCATTCCCGGGCCAATCTCGGTAAAGAGGGTACTGCTTGTTTTGATATCACATTCGGTGCATATGTGAAAGGTTGAGAGATTCCCATCATTCAATATTTTCAAATCAGAATAAGTTTCTGGAAAAATGTAAACATAACTTAGTCCAAAAACGAATACAGTTACTAAGGCTATCAAAAGCCAAAAAGTGAACCTGTTGATGGCTATCGCGGCTCCAATTATTTTATTTCGTTTCATGAATGTTAAATTTTTATTTGACACAAACATAAAAAAATTTATGTAAAACATAAAATAATTTTCATAAAATATAATTTTTTAGATGCACGTGGTATCCATAATATAATTCAATTTTGTGGTAATGTGCTGTTTTAGTACTGAAGCAAATTCAGCAAATGTGACCCATATCTGATAGTACCGAATTAAGTCGATATTATTTATGAAGTCAAGAAAGAGGTTGCCAAAATCTCCTCCCATAAGTTTTTGGGAAATAACATTAAGTTCATAGGTGTCACCCGAAAAATGATACACACAAAGCCAATGTGTTTAGGTACTTTTAAGCTACTCCCGATACAAAAAGTAGTTATTTACCAATATGATATAGGCTTCCTTGGCTTCATCCTCTGAAACATTTCTCACCTGAAAAAGGGCATTGGTTTTAAAGGCGTTGATGATGGGCTTTTTGCCTCGGGGTTTGCCATAATCGTTAGTGGCTTTTTTATAATAGGCATAAAGTTTTAACAGGACATCGGCAGGAAAAGGGTCTGTGTAAGCATTGACGCGCGCCACGGCTTCTTCAAAGGCTTTATCTAATGCTTCGTTACACATTGGTTTCCGCTATCACACTTTCGCCCCCGCGGACTTTTTGGTTCAATTCCACTTTTATATTGGTATCTAAAGGCAAAAACAGATCTACTCTGGAACCAAATTTGATGAATCCTGAATCCGCGCCTTGGTGGGCTTTATCGTCTACCTTCGCATAATTTACAATACGCTTAGCTAAAGCGCCTGCTATTTGTCTGTAAAGCACCTTGCCGTAGGTTGTGTTTTCCACTACTACCGTGGTTCTTTCGTTTTCCTCACTGGCTTTAGGGTGCCAAGCTACCAAATATTTTCCGGGGTGGTACTTGCTAAACAGCACTTTCCCACCAATGGGATAGCGAGTCACATGTACATTCAAGGGTGACATAAACACACTTACCTGCAGACGCTTGTCGTTAAAATATTCTTTTTCAAAAACCTCTTCAATAACAACTACTTTCCCATCAACGGGCGACACAACTTGATTATCATCAATTTGCGTATTACGTTTCGGATTTCTAAAGAATTGTAAAATCAGAATTAAAAAAATTAATAGTGCAATTAAAATCAGCGTTCTTAACCAGCTAATGTCAATAAATTTATCCACCAGCAAAAAACAGGCAACGACTATTACCAAGGTGATGAATATGATTTTATGGCCTTCCTTATGAAACATACTGTAAAATTCTTAAAAATAAATAAATAAATGGTGAAGCGAAAATCATACTGTCCAAACGATCAAGCAAACCACCATGACCAGGCATGATAGCACCGCTATCTTTAACACCAGCTTGTCGTTTGAATTTGGATTCAATCAAATCCCCTAAAGTACCAAAAACACTGATGATGATACTCAAAATCAACCAGCTATTAAAAGTGAAATTGGGCGTATCCGTGAATTTCGAAATAAAATAACTGGCAATACAGGCAAATAATAATCCGCCCAAAAAACCTTCTACCGTTTTTTTAGGTGATATCTTTTCGAACAGTTTTTGCTTTCCAAAGTTTTTTCCAATTAAGTAAGCGAAGGTGTCATTCACCCACACCAAAATAAAACAGGCTAAAAGGATTTCTGGGTTATAGGGCTCGTAAAAATTAGCGATAAGTACCATGAACACAAAGCCACTGGATAGATAAAATGTGGTGATGATATATCGCTTTGTAGCAAAGAGCGGAATGGTTTTATGTGAAAATAAGTCTTTAATCAAAAGCAATTCCACAAAAATGGTCAAAACCATCAAAATTTGAGTTGCCTCTACGAGACCAGTTGTTGAATTCAATGCAAGTTGCCAATACCCAAACACAAAATAAAGAATGGCAAAAATAAAATAGGGAACAATGCTTTTTAGTTGGATGAGTTTTTTGAACTCAATAAGAGATATAATACCGAAAACAAAGAAAAGGGCGAAAAGCGCGTGTTGGGATCCAGAGGTAAGCACAAATATCAATAAAACCACATAGAGCAAACCCGATAAGGAGCGCAATAGTATATCCTTCATATGCTACAAATGCTTAAATTATAAATCCTCTAACAGTAGCAAATATAAGTTTTTAGCACTACTTCCGTAGCTTAAAAAATCTTTTTCGTCCGAGGATTTGAAGTGCTTGATGGTGGTAATATTGGTGGGGATTTTTTGTCGGTTCTTCGATTTGATGCCTCTGAGGCCTTCACCAATGTTATCCGCAATTTGGCTCGTCGTTGCAAATACAATGAAGTTAAAAGGCAATTCCGGTAATTTTTTCCCAGCAATTTGATTGGAACTGATTAATAACGAGCCATCGGTAGCAATAAGGTTTTCGCAAGTGGTCAAAAAATAAGTAGCCTCGCTTAATCGCTTTGTGGGCAGTATATTGGTAGATTTAAACCTGTCTCCCAAGTTGTCATCAATGATTAACACGGGTTTTTCTTCCCAATCGTTTTCCTGTAAAATATGCTGAAAATTTTCAAAAACCTCGTTTAAGTTATCGCAATACAAAAACTTACCACCATTAGCCTTAAAATTTATAGTGAATTTTTCATCTATCGGTAGTTTCAGTTCGGGCATATATTTACCCCTGTCTTCTGATTTTATTTCCTTTTCGGAGCGATCAGATTTCGATCCGAAAATTTTCTTAAAAAGATTCATGCAGGTATTTGCTATTAACCTAGTTTTCGAGAGTTTTTCAAATATAGAAAATCTTAAATTATTACTCCAAGCAATTCAGGTTTTTTACAAAAAGCTTAACTAATAAGGCCTATTTGTCCAAGTTTTCACGTTCTTCCTTCTCAAAAGGTCTCATTCCAAAGATTTTTTCCAAATTATCCTTAAAGATGACTTCCTTCTCTAAAAGCACTTCGGCCAGTTCAGTCAATTTGTCCTTGTTGTCTTCCAAAAGTTTTACGGCACGCTGGTATTGTTCTTCAATGATATCAGAGATTTCCTTATCAATCAATTCTGCCGTTTTTTCGCTATAGGGTTTCGTAAAACCGTATTCGCTTTGGCCGGAAGAGTCATAATATGTCAAGTTGCCCACTTTATCGCTCAAACCGTAAATAGTCACCATGGCCCGCGCCTGTTTGGTTACTTTTTCCAAATCGCTTAGAGCTCCAGTTGAAATTTTATCAAAAATGACCTTCTCTGCCGCACGACCACCAAGAGCAGCGCACATTTCATCGAGCATTTGCTCAGGACGCACAATCAAGCGTTCTTCTGGTAAATACCAAGCGGCGCCCAATGAACGGCCACGTGGAACGATAGTTACTTTTACTAATGGTGCAGCATGCTCCAGCATCCAACTTACCGTAGCATGGCCTGCTTCATGGTAAGCTACAGCTTGCTTTTCACTTGGGGTGATGATTTTATTTTTCTTTTCTAGTCCGCCAATAATTCTATCTACGGCATCAAGGAAATCCTGTTTGTCAACGGCTTTTTTCCCATTTCTTGCGGCAATCAGAGCGGCTTCGTTACATACATTGGCTATATCTGCACCTGAAAATCCTGGGGTTTGTTTTGCAAGAAAATCGGTGTCTAAGTCTTTAGACTTTTTTAGAGGTCTTAAATGCACCTCAAAAATTTCTTTGCGTTCGCGTAAATCAGGAAGATCCACGAAAATCTGTCTATCAAAACGCCCAGCACGCATCAATGCTTTATCCAAAATATCAGCGCGGTTGGTAGCCGCCATCACAATTACGTTAGTATTGGTGCCAAAGCCGTCCATTTCGGTCAACAATTGATTTAGGGTATTTTCGCGCTCATCATTACTGCCAGACATAGCATTTTTTCCACGAGCCCGGCCGATGGCATCAATCTCATCTATGAAAATAATAGAAGGTGATTTTTCCTTGGCTTGCTTAAATAGGTCACGTACACGAGAAGCACCGACACCTACAAACATTTCCACAAAATCCGAACCGGATAGAGAGAAGAAAGGTACTTTTGCTTCACCTGCAACAGCCCTTGCTAAAAGGGTTTTTCCGGTTCCCGGAGGGCCTACCAATAGCGCTCCTTTCGGAATTTTTCCACCAAGCGTGGTATATTTTTCGGGGAACTTCAAAAAGTCCACAATTTCTTGAACTTCTTCTTTTGCACCTTCCAAGCCGGCGACATCCTTAAACGAGGTTTTCACCTCAGTATTTTGGTCAAAAAGCTTCGCCTTGGATTTTCCAATATTGAAAATTTGACCTCCAGCACCACCACCTGCACCTCCGGACATACGACGCATAATAAAAATCCAAACACCTATCAACAGAACAAAAGGCAGAATACCTAACAGGAAATCTGCCAAATGATTTTCTTCCGTTATGTAAATGGGCTCCAAATCAAGGTTTTGCTCCTCGATAATTTTATTCAGTTTATTCTGGAATATTTCCAACTCGCCAAACTCAAATTTATAGTTTGGAACTGGTGTGGTGGACGGCATAAAGCTTGTGGGTTTTGACTTTTTATGAATCTCCATTTGGGAGGCTTCTTTGGTCAAATATACCTTTGCCAGCCTTCTGTTAACGATTTCAACCTTTGCTACATCACCGTTTTCCACAAACTTAAAAAACTGCGTGGGGTTGGTCATTTTTCCATCTTGATAGCCACTATTGTTGAATAATGTAAACACCAAAAAGAGGGACAGGATTATGCCATAAATCCAATACGGGCTGAACTTAGGCTTCTTTTCTTTTATATTTTTCTTGTCGTTTGCCATGTGTTTTTTTTAGTAACTAGTTTCAATTACCGTAGTTTTCGCATCGCCCCAGAGGCTCTCAATGTCATAGTATTCCCTGATATGCTTTTGGAATACATGTACAGCAATGTTAACATAGTCCAGCAACACCCATTCTGCATTTTCGGCACCTTCAATATGCCACGGGTGATCCTTTAATTCTTTACTTACTTTTTTTCTAATGGAGTTTACAATAGCGTTTACTTGTGTGTTTGAAGTCCCTTCACAAATAATAAAATAATCGCAAACCGTATTTTCAATTTCCCTTAAATCTAAAATGCTTATTTCTTTTCCTTTAACATCCTCAATCCCACTAATGATAACCGATATTAACTGATCTGCGCTTATTTTTTCTTTCGCCATTAATTTTATTTAATTTGTGCAAAGTTATTATTTTTTTAGTTCTTTATCCTTTAAAATTTTCACAACATTTCAAAGCCATAAAACAACTCTTAAATGCCTATAATCAAACTTGATGCCATCAACTCAACCAATAGTTTTTTAAAGGAGCTTATCGGTAATCAGCAGGTTGAAAATTTTACGGTGGTTACGGCAAAACATCAAACCAATGGGCGAGGGCAAATGGGGGCTACATGGGAGTCTGAACCATCTAAAAACTTGATGTTTAGTGTCTTTGTGGATACATCGGGTTATCATATGGAGTTCCCTTTTTTTCTCAGTATGGTTACGTCATTGGCCTTAAGAAAGGCGCTGTCACAGTTTGCCATCCCAAAACTGAAGGTGAAATGGCCGAACGACATTTTGTCACACAATTCCAAAATCTGCGGGGTTTTGATCGAAAATGTCATAAAGAATGGTAACGTTAATGCATCGATTATAGGAGTGGGCATCAATTTAAATCAAACTGAATTTAAAGGTTTGCCGAAAGCATCTTCCTTAAAATTGATAACTGGTAGATTTTACGATTTGGATGAAGTCCTCGATGCAGTGCTAGCCAATTTGAAACACTATTTTGAACTTTTGAAACAGGGTGCATTTGGAGCATTAAAAACCGAATACGAATCTTATTTATTTCGCAAAAATAAACCTTCGACTTTTAGGGATAGAGAAGGGAATTTATTTTCAGGATACATTCAAGATGTTTTGGAAACAGGGGATTTGCAGGTACTTTTAGAGGATGATGTTACTAAAGCTTTCGCCCTAAAAGATATCGAATTGCTGTACTAAACGGCCTTTGGTAAGTTGGTTGCCAAAGTCTCAATAAATTTATTGATGGGGCCTTTTATCATCATGCTCATCATAGGGTTAAAATCACCACTGAACACTAATTGCACACCACTTTCGAAGTCGTTTTCATCTGAAATATTTGCCACCAATGAAAAGTCAATTTTTCCGCCTGCCGCGCCAAACTCTATACGGCTATGAGGCGTGGCGTCCTTTTTTTTCAATACGATTTCTGGCATGCCTTTTAATGCGAAAACGAAAGTGTCTTCACTCAATACCTCAAATTTACTCGTGTTTTCAGGCATTAAAGCTTCAAAATTATTAATATCAGACAGAAAATCATAAACGTCCTTTGAAGTTTTGGGGGCGCTTACCTTTGGAGATTCTAAATTCATGTTTGTTGTTCGTTGTTAAGTTGTTGAGCGTTAAGTCGCTCTTGGCGTTATATCTTAACGCCTTTACATTTATATCAAATAGCATTCCATTCACTGGGATTGATATTCCATTCCTTCAAAGTTTTTAATTCCTTGCCGGAAATGTAATTGGTCTGCAACGCCTGATCCAAAAGGCTTTCGTAATTGCTGAGGGTATAAAGGGTCACATTTTCCTTTTCAAAATTTTCTTTTGAAACTTCAAAACCGTAGGTGAAAACTGCAATCATTCCTTTTACATTTATTCCACCATCTCGCAAGGCTTTAACTGCGTTTAAACTGCTTTTTCCGGTGCTAATCAGGTCTTCAACTACTACCACATTCTGTCCTCTTTCAATAAAACCTTCAATCTGGTTTTTTCGCCCATGACCTTTGGCATCCGGCCTCACGTAAATAAAGGGTAAATTCAAATATTCGGCAACCAACATACCGATACCGATGGCTCCCGTTGCAACACCGGCAATAGCGTCCGGTCTGCCATATTGCTTTTCAATATGTTTGGCCATCGTTTCCCGAACATAATTCCGTATAGGAGGAAAAGATAGGATAATTCGATTGTCACAATAAATTGGTGATTTCCAGCCCGATGCCCAAGTAAAAGGAGCCTGTGGACTGAGTTTTATTGCATTTACTTGCAACAAAACTTCGGCGGTTTTTTTGGCGGTGTGTTTATTGAAAATCATAATCGCAAAAGTACGTGAATTTTTTCATTTGGAAATCGACAAAAACCAAATGAAAAAATTATATTGACTAGCTAAGCGGTTCCTGAAGTAAAACTAAATTTTGTATTTTTTATGAACAAAATTTAGTTTTTACAGAAGAAAATTACGCATATATTTATTTTTTATGGCTGGAATCCATGTGATAAAATATTTTTTTCAACAATGAACAGTTTCAGCTTAAAAATGATATTTTTACCGCGTTGTATTCAGTAAATCATCCGTATGCATAAAATATTCGTAGGCGACAAACCCATCATTTTGACCACAACTTTTGAGGAAAAGGAAGGGCGCAAAAATTACAGATTGAACAGGGTAGTTTTAAGTAGGGTGATTCGAAAAATGAATGCTTCCAGTTCCATAACGGAAGTTTGTCTTGTCCATAAAAACGAAAAAAAACTCTTAAAAAAGTTTCTAAAAAAATTGCCCAATGTTGAAGCCGGAGGTGGAAAAGTATATAATGACAAAGGTAAGATCCTATTTATTTTTCGAAACGGAAAATGGGACTTGCCCAAGGGGAAGATTGAAAAAAAGGAAGGAATTGAAGAGGCTGCCATCCGGGAGGTAGAAGAAGAAACTGGGGTAGAAGGACTAAAAATAGTAAAGCCACTAGAAACAACGTATCATATTTTTAAACGCAATGGACGCTATAAAATTAAGGTGACTTACTGGTTTGAAATGAAAACTTCTTACGATGGAGAACTAAGCCCCGAAAAAAAGGAAGGCATTACTAAAGCCAAATGGTTGGGCAAAAAGAAAACGAAAAAAGCTCTTGAAAATTCTTATGCCAATATTAGGGCATTGATTTAAAAAATCACTAACTTAGTTTTAAATTGCTGTTATAGATAGTTGACTTTCTCTCAAAGTAAACGGTTTTACTATGAAAGAATATAAACTGTCGTTTGGTACCATTATCGTCTTAAAAGATAATTTGGCCGAGGTTATTATCAATGAAGGTGTTGTGATGAATGAAGTTATGGTAGATATTTATCATGATTTTTTATTAAGCTATTTAAAAGCACCTTTCTCGTTATTGATCAATAAGAAAAATTCCTATTCCTATACATTTTAGGCACAAAAAATGATTGCTAATTTAAAGGAAATACATGTTATGGCGGTTGTTGTGGGTACAAGCGGTGCCTTGATGTCCACAAAAACTTTGATTAAAATTAACGAGGAAAACGACTGGAATATAAAGTTATTCCATACCAGGCCCGAAGCTTTGGAATGGATTGAAAGTCACTACGTTTATTCCATGGCGGAGTAATGGCAATTTGCTAAGCCACAATTTGTTCACTCTATATTTGCGCATCCCTTTTTAAACAGTAAATTTGCACCTTCAAAAACCAAACCATGACTGCATTTTTCAGAAAGCGCACCAAAAACGCCAAAAACGATATTTTAAGTGGATTAACCGTGGCCTTGGCCTTAGTGCCAGAAGCGGTAGCTTTTGCCTTTGTAGCAGGGGTTGATCCATTAGTAGGGTTGTACGCCGCATTTATGATTGGTTTGATTACAGCGATTTTTGGAGGTCGCCCGGGAATGATTAGTGGTGCTACTGGGGCTTTGGCCGTAGTGATGGTGAGTTTGGTTGCTGAAGGCAATGCGATGGGCGAACCATCGGAGCAATTGGGCTTGTATTATCTCTTTGCAACTGTGATTTTGATGGGCATTATCCAAATGCTGGCGGGTGTGTTTAAGTTAGGTAAGTTTGTACGCTTAATTCCTCACCCTGTGATGATGGGCTTTGTGAATGGTTTGGCTATTGTGATTTTCCTGTCACAACTAAATATGTTTAAGGATGCCAATGGTGATTGGTTTACAGGGCCACAAATGTGGATTATGCTCGGACTAGTTGGGCTTACCATGGGTATTATGTTTGGCTTGCCAAAGCTTACCAAAAAATTGCCGGAAGCACTAATTGCAATTTTGGTAGTCTCTGCCATCGTGATTTTAGGAAGCCTGGATGTGGCTACAGTTGGTAGCTTTATCCGTGATGGAGGAGGTGAAGGCTTAAAAGGAGGCTTACCAACGTTTCAAATGGATATTTTTAGCAAAGTGCCTTTCAACTGGCAAACTATAAAATTCATTGGCCCGTATGCGGTTATTCTGGCTGCTATTGGACTGATCGAGTCCCTAATGACGTTGAATTTGGTGGATGAAATTACCGAAACCCGAGGTAATGCTAATCGGGAATGTATGGCTCAAGGCGGGGCAAATATCGTAACGGGGTTCTTTGGTGGTATGGGTGGTTGCGCCATGATTGGACAATCTTTGATCAATATTAAAAGTGGTGGCCGTGGGCGTTTATCAGGTATTGTGGCGGCATCTGCATTATTGATGTTTATTTTGTTTGCTTCAAGTTATATCGAACAGGTACCTATCGCAGCATTGGTTGGTGTGATGTTTATGGTTGTAATTGGAACATTTGCATGGAGTAGTTTTAGGATTCTTAGAAAAATCCCTTTGAGCGATGCCATTGTTTTAATTGCTGTGTCGTTGATAACCGTTTGGAAAGATTTGGCCGTAGCCGTAATTGCAGGCGTAATTATAAGCGCATTGGTCTTTGCATGGGAAAATGCAAAAAGAATTAGAGCCAGAAAACGAATGAAAGATGACGGTACCAAGGTTTATGAAATTTGGGGTCCATTGTTTTTTGGTTCTATTATAGCGTTTAACGAGAAATTTGATGTGAAAAATGATCCGGATAAGGTTGAGATTGATTTTGTAGAATCTCGCGTAAGTGACCATTCTGCACTTGAGGCTATTTTCAATTTAGTTGAAAAATACGAAGCGGCAGGAAAGTCCATCAAATTGAAGCATTTAAGTGAAGATTGTAAAGTGTTGCTGTACAAGTCCAACCCCAAATTTAGGGAGGTCGTTGTTGAAGACATTGACGACCCCCGTTATCATTTGGCCGAAAATCCTGAGGCTTTTGAAAAACCACTTTCGGAGTATAAGTTGTAGTTTTTAAGTTCAGAGTTCAGAGTTCAGAGTTCAGAGTTCAGAGTTCAGAGTTCAGAGTTTGGGATTTTTTTGATTTTTAGACTGCGACTGCCAATTGAATACTATCGTATCGGCCGTTTCAATTGCTCCTTCACCCGCTCAAAAGATTTTTTACTAGCGCGTTCCCAACGGTAAATATTGTGTTTTTTGCCCTTGTTGGCTTCTTGTTTTACGGCTTTATCTCTAATTTCTTTTACCCAATTAAAGCGTTTACTGGTAATGGAAACTACTAAAGTATCATCGCATCCCAAAGCCTCCAGCGCATTCAATGCGGCAATGGACACATTTTGAACTTTGTCATTTATGGCATGCATTAAGGCAGGCACAGAGGAACATTTTCCAGCATGCTCCAGAGCCTCTGCAGCTAATTTTCTTGTTTTGTAGTTGCCATGCTTTAAGGCATATTCCAATTTGGGAACATCTTTGGTGTCCATCCAAAAATCAATAGTGTTTTCAGAGGGCTGACATACGTTAAGCTTAAAAAGAAAATATGTAAAGTGGTGTAACATGGTTGAAGGTTGACTATTTATATGTAGCTTATTTCAACGAAATATTACAGGTACTCTCGCAAACCTGCCTACCGGAAGGCAAGGACGCCAAGGCGCAAAGGTTTTGTGAAAGAAAGGTTTAGAAGACTTTATTTTGAAGTTTAAAACTCTTGGCGACTTAGTGCCTTTGCGAGAAATAAAAATATTTACTTCACCCGCACACTATCGGGCACCAACAAGGTATAATCCCCATTATTTCTAATAACATCCCTTACAATGGAAGAAGCGATATAAGAGGTGTCGGCTGAGGTCAATAAAAAGATAGTTTCAATGGGCGCCAAATCCCTATTGGTGTGTGCAATGGCCTTTTCGAATTCAAAATCTGCTGGATTTCGTAAACCTCTTAAAATAAATTCTACATCATTTTTTACACAAAAATCCACCGTTAAGCCTTCGTAGCTGACTACGGATACTTTTGGTTCGTCCTTAAACGCCTCCACAATAAATTGTTTCCGTTCCTCAAGGGAAAACATGTATTTTTTTTCGGCGTTGATGCCAATGGCTACAATAATTTCATCAAATAAGCGAACGCCACGTTTGATGATGTCGTAATGTCCTAATGTCAAGGGGTCAAAAGACCCTGGGAAAATTGCGCGTTTCATTCTTGATTTGGACTCAAGATTATTTGAATCAAGAGACAAGATAGTTAATTATCCAATTTATCGATAAAGTTTGAGATTTTTTGTTGGATTTTTTTGATTCTAGTTTCAAATTCATCAAACTTATCTTCAGCGATGAATTTTAGATTTTTGCAAACGATGATTTGAGTTTCCCATTCAAAAGCCGACCCAAGACTATCTTCTAAAAACTTTATAAAATGTTTGTCACTTCTTTTGCTACTGCCCTCGGCGATATTTGATGCAATGGAAACACAACATCTGTTTAACTGACTGCGCAGACCGAATTTTTCATAGTCCGGTAGAGTAGAAGTGAATTTGTAATTATCGGTAATTAATTCAACGCTTTCTTGCCAAATTTGTAGATTTTTAAAATTATGCCTTTTCATTCTTTTCGTTATATCTTGTTTCCTGTTTCCAAAAATCTTGTTTCAATTCATTTAAGTGCTTCTTGTATCGCATTATCAAACAAATCCGACAGAGAAATTCCCGCTACTTGGGCTTGTTGTGGCAAGATGCTTTCCTTGGTGAGTCCCGGGACGGTGTTGATTTCCAACAAATGCGGTTCCCCGTTTTTGAAAATGTATTCGCTTCTGGAAAAGCCTTTTAGTTTTAGAATTTCATATACTTTTTTTGCTAAAACGTTGACTTTTATTTCTTCTTCGGCAGTCAATCGGGCAGGCGTGATTTCTTGGGATTTCCCCAGATATTTGGCTTCGTAATCAAAAAAATCATTCTCTGATACGATTTCGGTGATGGGCAATACTTTGGTTTCGCCTTTATAGGTAATGACGCCAACCGAAACTTCGGTGCCGTCTAAAAAGGATTCGATGATGATTTCGTCGTCTTCCTTGAATGCCACGTTAATGGCATTTTGTAAATCTTCTTTTTTGTGGACTTTGGTGACGCCAAAACTGCTTCCGGCTTTGTTGGCCTTAACGAAACAGGGTAGGCCAACGGTTTCGATTATTTTAGTTTCATCTACGGTGTCGCCCAAATTCAAATAATAGGATTCGGCGGTTTTGATACCGTAGGGTTTTAAAATGCTCAAACAATCGCGCTTGTTGAAGGTTACGGAAGCTTGATACATTGGGCAACTGGTATGGGGAATGCCCAACAATTCAAAATACCCTTGCATAAAACCATCTTCGCCCGGGGAGCCGTGAATGGCGTTAAACACACAGTCAAAAGTTATGTTGAAGCTGTCCACATTTATGGAAAAGTCGTTTTTGTCAATGGGGAATTCCGTGTCGTCTTCATCCACATACACCCATTTGTCCTTAAAAATATGGATGCGATAGGGGTTGTATTTATGTCTGTCAAGAGTTTGGTAAACTACGTTTCCGCTGGTTAATGAGATTTGGTATTCGCTGGAATAGCCTCCCATGATGATGGCTATGTTTTTTTTCATTTATAGTTGTTTAATACGCGTTAAAGTTTGAAAGGTTGTTCGGTGGTTTTTTGGAACGTTGTGCACCCGCGTTAGGGATTGAACGGCCTGCTTGAAATCCCCGACGCAGGAGGGATTGAGTAGTGAAAGCCCGACCCTTGTGGTAACGCCCAAATAATTGACATTAAAAAAAGGAATGTTGCTTGCCACAACCAAACTGGAACAATAACTCGTACTTATTTATAGTTAAGCTAAAGTATCATATAAATCGCAAAAGAAAAAACTGTTGTTTATATTTGCCTAATCCAAAAATCGACAAATGAGTTTCTTTAAGTTTTTGTTCAGTAAAACGTTTTTAAAGCAGTTAGGTTTGGCCATTGTGGCCGTTGTTGTTTTATGTTTTATCATGTTGAAATGGTTGAAATCTACGACCAATCATGGTGAATTTGAGACGGTTCCGGATTTGACGGGGAAATCGTTAAGCGTTGCCGAGATGGAACTGGACGAGAATAATTTGGTGATGCAGATTCAGGATTCGGCCAATTTTAATCCGGATTACCCAAAGTTTGCGGTGATTGAGCAGGAGCCTGTGGCGGGCACAAAAGTGAAGGAAGACCGGAAAATATACCTTACCTTAAACCCTTCGGGCTATAGAAAAGTGGAGGTGCCGGATTTAAAGGAGCGTACCTTTAGGCAGGCGAAACCGCACTTGGAAGCGCTTGGGTTTAGTGTTGGGAAAATCACCTATGTGGATAATTTAGGGAAGGACATTGTGTTGCAGTTAAAGTATGACGGGAAAACGTTGAACCCTGGCGAAAAACTGTCAAAAACTTCAAAAATTGATGTGGTTTTGGGTAACGGAAGGCGTCCGTAACTATGCAGTCTCACTAATACTTCGCCATGGAAAATTACGGTCCGCAATTACCTGAAGAGGATAGTCTCCACGAGCACTACAGCTTTACGGTTGACAAGGGGCAATCGCCGTTGCGCATTGATAAATATTTGATGAATTGCATCGAAAACATGACGCGCAGTAAAATTCAAAATTCGGCCAAAAATGATGGTATTTTGGTGAATGGGTCGCCTGTAAAATCTAATTACAAAGTGAGGCCCAATGACCAGATACAGGTGCTATTTGAACACCCCACTTATGAAGCGTTGTTGGTTGGCGAGGATATTCCGTTAGATATCGTTTATGAGGATGACCACTTGGTGGTGGTGAATAAGCCTGCGGGTATGGTGGTGCATCCCGGACACGGGAATTACTCCGGCACGTTAATTAATGCGTTGATTTACCTTTTTGAAAATTTACCGAATAACTCTAGCGACCGCCCGGGACTGGTGCATCGTATTGATAAGGATACAAGTGGACTTTTAGTAGTTGCCAAAACAGAACAGGCTATGGCGCATTTATCGTTGCAGTTTGCTGAAAAAACCAGCGAACGCGAATATGTAGCCTTGGTTTGGGGTAATGTTGAAGCCGATGAAGGGACTGTTGAAGGCAACATTGGTCGTCACCCCAAAAACCGATTGCAAAACACAGTGTTTTTGGAGGATGACGCTGAAAAGGGAAAACCTGCTGTGACGCATTATAAAGTGTTAGAGCGTTTGGGTTATGTGACGTTGGTATCCTGTAAGTTGGAAACTGGCCGTACCCACCAAATTCGTGTGCATATGAAGCATATTGGGCATACGCTTTTTAATGATGAGCGTTACGGCGGCGATGCTATTCTCAAAGGCACTACGTTTACGAAGTACAAACAGTTTGTAGAGAATTGTTTTAAAATCCTGCCACGACAAGCGCTTCACGCCAAAACTTTAGGTTTTGAACATCCTAAAACTGGGGAGTTTATGCGTTTTGAAACACCAGTGCCTGAGGATATGGAATTGTGTATTGAGAAGTGGCGGAATTACTCCAAACATTTGGAATAATGAACATTTGTTTTAAGAACTTAAATGTTTGAGTAGCTCTTTTATCCCAAATTCAGGACTTGTAAATACATCTTTGTCAATATCTTTCAAATAGCCTTTTGCCCCGGCCATGGATGCCTGTGCTAAAAAGAACACATCGGCCTCTGCTACTTTGGCCTCAATAGTTTCTGCAATGCCTCTTTCATAGCTTTCTAAGTTTCCTTCCTCAAAATGTGCCCAGAATTTGGAGCAATCGCAGTTGACGATTTCAATGGCCTTGTTTTTTTCATTGGCAATTTTGATCATCAGGTCCTCGCTGACCGTTTTGGTGGAATTGGCAGTATAAACCAGCCCAATTTTTGTGTAATTATCCACCAAAAATTCCATGATAGGCTTATCGATTCTGAACACATCAGGAAATTTATCACTTTCGGCACCATAGGTAGAGCAGGTGCAGATGATAATTGAGGGGTTGTCCCTTCTAATGGCTTCAATTTCCTTTTCAAACTGTAAAGTATCTGTAATCCCAGTTTCCAGGGCGCTATCCAAAATATCTTTGTTGACATAATGCTTTATCTTCAACGATTTATCTTGAGCCCGAACTAAGGCTTCAAAGTTAGAAATATGAGCTTTATTGGTATGTAAAAATGCTATCATTTGCGATTTTCAATTATTGAATAACAAATCTAATCCAAAACCTTCAAAGTATCAATTCAGCCTATAACTTCATTATAAATATTTTTGATGTTGCATTTATAAAATGAGCAGGTAATTGTAAATTTGAAAAAACGAAAAATAAAACTGCATGAAACTTGTTATTTCGCCGGCTAAGTCCCTGGATTTTGAAACTGAGTTGCCCACAGATAGATACACCGAACCCAGGTTTTTAAAGCAATCGGAACGTTTAAATAAGCTGTTAAAGAAAAAATCGGCAAAAAGCTTATCAAAACTGATGAGCATTTCTGATGCATTGGGGCAGTTGAATTATGAGCGTAACCAATCCTGGGAATTGCCTTTTACCCAAAACAATGCGCGTCCTGCTATATATGCATTTAACGGGGACGTATACCGTGGTTTGGATGCCTACACCATTCCTAAGGAGAAATTAGATGTGATGGAAGATAGTGTACGTATTTTGTCAGGTTTATATGGATTGCTAAAACCAACGGATTTAATTCAGCCTTACCGATTGGAAATGGGTACAAGAATGCCCGTTGGTGTAAAGAAGAATTTATATGAATTCTGGAAAAAGGACATTACCAAAGCGCTAAATGAAGAACTTGAAGACGGGGAGCTGTTTCTGAACCTTGCAAGCAACGAATATTTCAAAGCCATTGATGTTAAATCACTTAAAGTGCCAGTGATTACTGCAAATTTTAAAGATTTTAAAAACGGACAGTATAAGGTCATCTCGTTCTTTGCGAAAGAAGCCCGCGGTGCCATGGCCAGATACATAATAGATACGAATGCCCAAACCATTGAAGATGTAAAAGGTTTTAATTATATGGGTTACGGGTTTAGTGCGGAGATGTCTTCAGATACCGATTTGGTTTTTATAAGATAGGTTTAAATTTAAAAAGCCCCATGTCAACTAGGAAAGAAAAGACATCTGAAAATAAACAGTTTTCACTAAGTTTGATTTTAATCTAAGCTTATTTATGTGGTATTACTTAATTATAGCTCTCCAAGGATTTTGTATTTATCATGCTATCAAAAACAGAAGCCCTTATTATTGGATATTCATTATATTTTTCCTATCCTTAATTGGATGTATAATATACATTATTACCCAAGTTTATAACAAAAGGGATGCTGAAAAAATTACTTCGGAAATCACTCACATCATCAACCCAACCAAAAATATCCGTGATTTAGAAAAGCAGTTGGAGTTTTCAGAGTCCTATCAAAATAGGGTGAATCTAGCAGATGCATATTTAGAAAATAAGGACTACAATAACGCCATAAAACATTTTAAAGAAGCTTTGGACGGTAATTTTCAAAATGATTTTTATGTAATCAAAAATATGATGGAAGCCTATCATCAAATGGAGGATTATAAAAATGTAGTTAATTATGGTGAGCAGATTGTATCGCATCCTGAGTTTGCAAAATCGAGGACACAGTTCTTGTACGGTATGGCTTTAGAGAAAGAAGGACAAATCAAAAAAGCAGAAGAAAATTTAAAGGCTATAGATATTCGGTTTTCCTTTTATAATGAAAGATTAATTTATGCTAAATTTTTGATTGATGTTGATAAAAAGGAAGAGGCAAGAGAAATCTTGGAGGCCTTAATTTCAGAAGGACAGCACATGACAAAACCCAATAAAAGGCTTTACAGTAATACCATTACTGAGGCCTCAAAAATGATAAAGGCTTTGTAATTATTTCGCCTTCGCTTTACTGCCAACACTCACTTTTTGTTCTACACTGGGTTTCTTTTTAATCCGTGGACGTCTTGCGCCAAAAGTACCCCTGTTAATTTTACCGCGCTTTGTTTTTTTATCACCTTTTCCCATAATTTCTTTTATTTTAGTTTGAAAAGAATATAATAATTTAATCACTTAAAGTCAAATTTTTTGTTCCTCCATCGGCATCCATATCCGCCTTTTATTCAGAATAATACCAAAAAGCTAATCGTTGGCACTTTACCACCACCAAGATTTTCAACAGGTGAACTTTTGGATAGGGATGTTGATTTTTGCTATGGGAGTTATTACAATTCACTTTGGCTATATATTGATAAAATCCATGATTTGAATTTACGTTTTGACAATTCTATGGAGGCCGTTCAACAGCGAAAGGATTTTCTAATCCAACATAAAATAGGTGTTTGCGATATTGTAGAAAGTGCAGAACGTGATAAAATTGATGCCTCGGATTTGGGAATGCAAAATGTCAAATTAAGGGATTTGATAAGTTATTTAATAGCATTTCCAAAAATTGACAAAATACTTTTCATGGGAGGAAACAGTAAAAATGGCCCAGAGTATTTCTTTAGAAAACATATTAGACAGTACGGCTTAAAATTGGAAGTCGTATTCGATGAAATTCCTAGAATCCATCAATTCGAGCTTTTTCATTCAGAACGAAGTGATGAATCTCGAATAATAAAAACCGTTTCGCTCACCTCCCCATCAGGCTCAGCAAATCGAGCCATCGGTAGCATTCCGCTTTACAAACAATTAAAAGCCAAAAACTCGAAATTCAGTACTTTCGATTTTCGGGTGATGCAGTATCGGGAGTTTTTTTGAATAAATTGAGTTTAATCCTCAATTAATGGTTTTCCTATGTCGTCAATTTCGTTATTGGCATCTGGATGTTTTGGGTCTGGGCCGTATTGGTTTGGGCCAACGTCGCCATTTTGCACTGTGAAAACCAAAAGTATGATGCCCCCGATATATGGAATTAGGGTAAGCAGGTAGTACCACCCACTTTTTCCCGTATCGTGCAACCTTCTTACGGTAACAGCGAGTGCCGGTAGGAATGTAGCTAAAACATAGATAAGTAAAACTATAAGAGCAACTGGAGAATCAGCAGATTCAGCTAAAGCGCCAGAAAGAAATGCTAAGACGAATACTATGATAACATGAAACAGGGTAAACATCCAATATTCTTGGCGTCGAGCTCTTCCGTTGAAATTTGCGTAGTTGTCCTTAATAACTTTTAAGTACCAATTCATGAGCAAAACTTTTGAGGTAAGTCCTGTTAATTAAGAATCGAATGTACGAAATCTTTAATCGCACTTGTTCCATTTTTCTTTAAAAACTTCACAAAAGCACTCCCAATAATGGCGCCTTTAGCATGCTCAGTGGCTTGTGTAAACGTATCATTATTACTAATGCCAAAACCAATGATTTGTGGGTTTTTTAGGTTCATTTTGGCAATACGCTCGAAATACTCGGTTTGTTCATCGCCAAAACCGGATTTTGCACCGGTAGTACTTGCGCTACTCACCATATAAATAAACCCGTTTGAAATGGAATCGATATATCGAATACGTTCATCGCTGGTTTGAGGTGTAATCAAAAACACGTTTATTAGACCATATTTCTCAAAAATAGCCTGGTATTGCTCATGATAAACATCTACTGGTAAATCGGGAATAATCAATCCATCAATACCTAATTCTTGACATTTTTTACAAAAGGCTTCAACGCCATATTGAAACATGGGGTTAAAATAGCCCATTATAATCAATGGGATAGCTACAGTTTTCCTAATGTCCTTTAACTGGTCAAACAGCACCTCTGAAGTCATTCCGTTTTTCAATGCTAAAGTAGAACTGTCCTGAATAGTAGGCCCGTCAGCCAATGGGTCACTAAAAGGTAGCCCGATTTCAATCATATCCACCCCGTTCTTTTCTAAATCCTGAATAATACCAACGGTGTCGTTGAGGTTGGGGTATCCTGCTGTAAAGTATATGGACAGTAACTTTTTGTCTTCTTTAAGTTTATTTGCAATTCTATTCATAATTCTTTTTTTTGGCGTTACCCCTCGCTCATACCTACAAGGTTAAAAAAAACCTTGCAGGATCGCTCACGGTCGGGCTATCCGCTATATCTTTTTTGCTTTTAGTGGCAAAAAAGGATGCCGCTTCTATCCCTAACGCGCCACTGTTATGTGCTTACTCTTGCGTTTTTTGCAGACCTCGCAGGTTGTCAAAACCTGTGAGGTCTCATTTTCAAACATCTATATTTTAAAATAATCAATATAATTCTGCAAATCTTTGTCGCCTCGACCCGATAAACTTACCACCACCACGTCGTCCGGTTTAAAACTACGTTGTTCAAAAATGGCCAACGCATGCGAACTTTCAATTGCAGGAATGATGCCTTCCAATTTACAAAGCTCTAAACCGGCCTTCATTGCTTCATCATCCGTGATAGACATAAACTCAGCACGACCAGTTTTACTTAAATGGGCATGCATTGGGCCTACGCCAGGATAATCCAGTCCCGCTGAAATGGAATAAGGCTCAGTAATTTGTCCGTCCTTGGTTTGCATTAGTAAGGTTTTGCAACCATGGATAATGCCTTCTTTACCAAGCACAGAAGTGGCGGCGCTTTCACCGGAATCTACGCCTAATCCAGCCGCCTCAACGGCAATGATGCCCACATCTGGCTCATGTAAATAATGGTAATACGTGCCAGCGGCGTTACTGCCTCCTCCGATACAAGCCACCAAATAATCTGGGTTTTCTCTTCCTTCCTGCTCCCGTAATTGCCATTTGATTTCTTCAGAAACCACTGCCTGAAATCGGGTTACCATATCTGGATATGGGTGTGGCCCAATGGCCGAACCGATGATATAATGAGTGTTTACAGGGTTGTTAATCCAGTCTCTAATCGCTTCATTTGTGGCATCTTTTAGCGTGCGACTGCCAGAAAGCGCAGGAACAACTTTAGCACCAAGCATTTTCATCCTGGCTACGTTTGGGGCTTGCCGTGCGATATCAATTTCACCCATATAAACGATACATTCCAATCCCATCAGTGCGCAAACCGTTGCGGTGGCAACGCCGTGTTGTCCAGCACCAGTCTCTGCAATTATCCGGGTTTTGCCTAAACGTTTCGCCATTAAAATCTGACCAATGGTATTGTTAATCTTGTGCGCGCCAGTATGGTTCAAGTCTTCCCTTTTTAAATAAATTTTTGTGTTATATTTTTCCGAAAGACGCTCAGCAAAATACAGGGGAGAAGGTCGCCCAACATAATCTTTTAAAAGTTTGTCAAACTCCTTTTGAAATTCTGGTTCGGCCATTACTTTAAGGTAGTTTTGGCGTAATTCTGCCACATTCGGATAAAGCATTTCTGGAATGAATGCTCCTCCAAATTCGCCGTAGTAGCCTTTTTCATCTACATTATAATTCATTGTTTGTCTGTTCTTCAATTTATTAACGAACTCTCTTAAATTTGAAACACTTTTAAGTCCAGGTTCGGTTTCAAATTTACTGTTTACGTCGATGGCGTAACAGTGTTTTGACGCCTCACTGGCTTTAAATTCTTTAATATCTTCCATTTGATCCAATCCAATACCGCCACTTAAAAAGAAGGGTTTTGTCGATGGATAATCGTTTAAAACGCTCCAATCGAACTGGTACCCGTTGCCTCCAGGAAGTTTGCCTTTGGTGTCGAATAGGAAATAATCGCAGACATTTTCATAATCCTCTAAAATATCAAAATTGAATGTATCTTTTATCGAAAATACTTTTATGATTTCTACAGGTTTTGAAAGCATTTTTGTAGACCGCAAAATACTGCAATAATAAGGTGATTCTTCCCCGTGCAATTGCACAGCGTCCAATTTGAATTCATTTACTTTTTCAACAACTTTAGTAAGTTCCTCATTCACAAAAACCCCAACTTTTTGTATGTCTTTTGAAATCTCAGGAATTTTTGTGTCAAAGTGACGAGGCGAATCTTCATAAAAAATAAAACCCATATAATCGGGTTGCAATCCTGCAACCTGTTGGATGTTATCTTCGTATTTCATTCCACAGACTTTCAGTGCAAGCCCCTCCCTAACCCTCCCCGTGGGGGAGGGAACTTGTTGTGCTGTATTTTGTTTTTCGTTATTCATAACTATTCTTTTTCAGTTTGAGTTAGCATTCTCCTCCTTTGGAGGAGTTAGAGGAGGCTTATAAAATTCTTTGCGCTTTCTCCCGGATTATCTGTTTTCATAAAGTTTTCGCCAATTAAAAATCCTTGGTAGCCGTATGGACGTAATTCTTTAATGGCTTCAATATTGCTTATGCCACTTTCAGAGACTTTTACAAATTCATCTGGTATTATGGAACTTAAACTTTTACTGGTTTCCAAACTCACAGCAAAGGTTTTCAAGTTACGATTGTTAACGCCTAACATGTCCAAACTTGGCATTACAGATTTGTGCAGTTCTTCTTCATTGTGAACTTCTAAAAGTACATCTAAATTCAAGCGCTTTGCAAATTCTGAAAACAGCTTGATTTCATCTCTTGAAAGTATGGCCGCAATAAGTAAAATGACATCTGCACCATGCGCTTTAGCTTCAAGAATTTGATATTCGTCAATGATGAATTCTTTTCTCAATAATGGTAAATTGCAACTGCCCCGAGCAGTAAGTAAGTCGTCTAACGAACCACCAAAATATTTGCCATCGGTTAACACGGACATACCACAAACACCTGCATTTTCATAGCCTTTAGCCACATCTTGAACGTTCAATCCGTTATTTATGACTGATTTTGACGGCGATCGTCTTTTGTACTCGGCAATGATTCCAGATTTGCTATTTTTTAGATTGTTTGCTAATGAAATGGTTGGTCTGTTAAATAAAACGGACTTTTCTAATTGAGATGTTGGAATTAGGCTTTTCCTAAGGGTAACCTCTTTTCTTTTATCTAGCGTTATTTTATCTAATATATTCATGTTTTTCTTTTATGTTCATTTTGCCTTGATGCAAAAACCCTTCGACTGCGCTCAGGATAAACCAAGCCAAAAAATCAAATCAATTTGAGGAAATTGCTAAAGCACCATTCGCTTTCGAAACTCCATGCCTGAAGCTACGCTTCGCACTTCCGTTAAACTGCGTTTGTATCTTCAATTAAAAATATATTTTCAATTTCGATAATACTCATTATTTCTGCAGATTGATGATTCCGATTGCATCGGAACTTGGGACTTGACTTTCTGCTATTTTATTTTTTACTTTCAAATTAATCTTAAATCTTCATAACTCATAACTTCTATCGACTAAGTTCTATCAACTTATCTAAACTTGCTTTTGCCTTTCCTGAGGCTAATGACTCTTTCGCCATTTCAAAACCTTCCTGATGCGAAATCTGTTTTGCAGTTGCAATCGCTAATCCGGCGTTGGCGCAAACCACATTATTTTGTGATTCGGTACCTTTACCTGAAATGATGTCAACGAAAATTTTTGATGCATCTTCAATGGTGTCGCCACCGTAAATAGCCTCTTGTTTTACCTTAGGAAGTCCTATATCTTCATGTGAAAACAGTTTTTCAGAATGATTGGAGACTATTTTTGCTTTACCAGTTAACGAGATTTCATCATAGCCATCCAATGCGTAAACAATGCTATAATTCATATCTGTATTCTGATAGATGAAACTATAGAGACGCAACAATTCCAAACTGAAAACGCCCAAGGATTGATGCATCGGGAATGATGGATTTACCATTGGCCCCAACATGTTGAAAAAGGTTTTTACACCAAGTTCTCTTCTGATTGGAGCGACATTTTTCATGGCGGGATGAAATAAAGGCGCGTGCAAAATACAAATGCCCGCTTTATCTAAACAACGTTTTAAAAAGGACTCATCGTTAGAAAATTTCACACCCAAGTTCTCCATGACATTTGATGAGCCAGAAGTTGATGATACGCCATAATTTCCATGCTTTGAAACATTAACCCCGGCTCCTGCAGTTACAAAAGAGGATAGGGTGGATATATTAAAGGTGTTTTTTCCGTCACCGCCCGTGCCCACAATATCTATGGCGTTATAGTCTTTTAAATCTATTGCAACGCAAAGTTCTAACAAGGCATTTCTGAAGCCAGTTAATTCTTCAATGGTAATGCTTCTCATCATATATACTGAAAGAAAGCATGCAATTTGGCTGGGGTTGTACATATCGTTGGATATGTTGACGATAACCTGTTTTGCCTCTTCGGTGGATATGGTTTCGTGGTTGATGAGTCTGTTTAAAATGTCTTTCATAAGCCTCTCCCTAACCCTCTCTACTTCGACTGCGCTCAGCACAGGCTCCGAGAGGGAATTGTTACTGTTATCTTTTTTATATGTTTGAGTAAGCACTGCTTACTGCCACTGCAAACTGCTTACTAATTATTTACCCAATTCTCTAAGATTTTCTTTCCATCTGGTGTTAAAACCGATTCTGGATGGTATTGTACACCTCTAACATCGTATTCCTTGTGCCTTAAAGACATCACTTGACCGTTGGCATCAAAGGATGTGGCCTCCAGACTATCTGGTAATTTGGAACTAACTACCCATGAATGATAGCGGCCAACTTCAATATCCTTCTTCAAACCCTTGAAAATATATTCGTCGTCAACACTAATGGTAACGTTTGTGGCAACGCCATGATAGACTTCATCCAAATTTACCAGCGATCCTCCAAAAACTTCACCAATAGCCTGTTGCCCCAAGCAAACTCCAAAAATACTTTTGGTAGAGGCATATTTCTCAATAATTGCTTTTAATAAGCCAGCCTCGTCAGGGATCCCTGGGCCTGGTGATAACACTATTTTATCAAAAGGTTCAACATCTTCTAAAGTCAGTTTATCGTTTCTAACAACAGTCACGTCACAATTTAAATCTTCTAAATAGTGTACCAAGTTGTACGTAAAACTGTCGTAATTGTCTATGACTAATACTTTATTCATAATTAAATGTCTTCTGCTAATTCAATCGCTTTGGTTAAAGCACCTAACTTATTATATACTTCCTGCAATTCGTCTTCCTTGTTCGATTTTGAAACCAAACCAGCGCCGGCTTGCCAATACAATTTGTAATCTTTACTTAAAAAGGTACGGATCATAATGGCATGATTAAAATTACCTTCAAAGTCCATAAATCCTATGGCACCACCGTAAAATGCACGACTTGTTTTTTCATAATCCTCAATCAGTTGCATAGCTCTGTGTTTTGGAGCACCACTTAAGGTTCCTGCAGGAAAGGTGTCGGCCACAACCTGCATGGTTGAGGTGTTGCCATGCTTCTGCCCAGTTACTTTGCTCACCAAATGAATCACATGTGAAAAGAACTGAACTTCTCGATAGGTTTCCACTTTCACTTGATTGCCATGACGGCTTAAATCGTTTCGGGCCAAATCAACGAGCATCACGTGTTCGGCATTTTCCTTATCGTCATTTTTAAGCTTTTCGGCTAAAATTTCGTCTTTTTCATAATCGCCTGTTCTTTTGTAAGTACCAGCGATAGGATGGATTTCTGCCAGTCCTTCAGTAACAATCAACTGTGCTTCCGGTGAACTTCCAAAGATTTTAAAATCACCATAATCAAAATAGAATAAGTAAGGGGATGGGTTAATGCTCCGCAATGCGCGGTAAATATTAAAATCGTCACCAGTAAATTCTTGTGAAAATCGTCTGGATAAAACCAATTGGAAAACATCCCCGCGCTGGCAGTGCTTTTTAGCAATTTCAACGTGTTCCTTAAACTCTTCATCAGTTAAGTTGGACTGTATATCCCCTTTTGAATTAAAACCAAAAGAGGCAAAATTCTGAACGTTAATCAGTTGATCTATTTCGTCGATATTATTTTCAACCCCCTCAAAACAATGCGCGAAAATATAAGCCTCACTTTTAAAATGATTAATGGCTATAATATTTTGATATACCGCGTAGTAAATATCGGGAATTACAACTGAATCGTCCTTTTTCCCTATTTCAATATCCTCAAAATAACGCACCGCATCGTATGCCGAATATCCAAAAATACCATTGTTGATGAATTTGAAGTTTTCTGCGGAAGATACATCAAAACGCTTGGTGAAATTGTAGATTTCCTCAACAACATCAACATTGTTATCGATATCTATAGATCGAGAACTTCCATCGGGAAAAATCTCTGAAATCACCTCGTTTTCAACCTTTATTGACGCAATAGGGTTGAAGCAGATATATGAAAAGTTTTTATGATTCCTGTGGTAATCCCCACTTTCCAATAGGATGCTGTTAGGGTATTTGTCGCGAATCTTATAATAGACCGTAACGGGAGTAATTGTATCGGTTAGGATACGCTTATGATGTGTATAAAGACTAAATTTTTCCATGTGTCGTTTTTAGATTCCGAATGGTGCCGGAATTCAAAGAAAAAGGCTTGTCGTGAATTGACAAGCCTTTTTTGATATTTTAAGTTTAAATATACTAGGGTGTTACTTCACGAATGTTAGTTTCGAGAGCACCACCACCAAGTGTTATTTAATGTTTTATTCATTATTAATTGAATTGAGCGTCAAATATAAAGATGAAAATATAATTACGCAATGGTTTGCTGAATTTTTTAGATAGGACTAAGGTCCAAAACTGTTTAAAACAAAAAACTACCATACAAGTATGGTAGTTTCAGTCGATTATTGGACGTTGAGAGAGAGTTAGTTTGCTATTAACCTAAGTTTGCCCAATAATCTGATCAATTCGGTAGCCTCTTCGTCAGACAAAGCGCTTACCATTTGTACTTCTTTGCTATCAATCAATGTGTCAATATCGTTCAAGAAGCTCAATCCCTCAGCTGTGATGCTGATATCAATCTTTCTTCTATTGGCTTTGTTGGTTTTTTTATCAACTAAGCCTTTTTTTATGAGTTTGTCTACCAATCTCGTGGTATTACTCATCTTATTAATCATTCTGTCCTGCACAACATTTAGCTCTGCGGGCTTCCCTTTTTGCCCTCTTAGAATCCGCAATACATTAAACTGTTGTATTGAAATATCAAAAGGTTTTAGGATTTTGTTCAACTCGCCATTAACTATCCCATAGGTATATAAAAGGTTGACAATTACACTTTTCGGTAGCGGAATGTCAGCTTTAAGTTTCAGGATGTCCTCTATCCGCATACTTAACTGTTGTATAGACAAATGTATATAAAATTTACTATTTATTATCATTTTGTTAAAAAAAATGTTAAACCGTAATAACTTTGGGTTGCAATGCTTAATTTTAGAAGATTAAATGCGTCTATGAGATTCAAATTTTTACTTTTAATTGTGTGTATTGCGTTGTCCTGTAAGGGCAAAAAGGACGCAGAGATTGTTGAAAATGTTAAAGTTTCTAAAGAAATTGAAGTGCAAGCGGATGTGGATTTGGAAGTTTATGATTTTGAAGGTTTCCAGAAGTTTTTAAACCGATCGGACGACAAAACTTATGTAATTAATTTCTGGGCCACATGGTGTGCTCCTTGTATTAAAGAATTGCCCTATTTTGAAAAGTTAAACGCCGATTACCAAAATGTTGAGGTGGTTTTGGTGAGCTTGGATTTTCCGCATGTGTATGAGAAAAAATTAAAGCCTTTCATCGTAAAGAAGGGGTTAAAAAGTAAAGTGATTGCTCTTAATGATCCAAACGAAAATGAATGGATTAATAAGATTGACGAATCATGGTCTGGTTCCATTCCCGCCACGATTATTTATAAAAAGGATAATCGGAAATTTTTTGAGAGGTCATTTACTTTTGAAGAACTTGAAAACGAAGTAAAACAATTTTAAAACATATGATTATGAAAAGATTAATTAAAGGAATTGCCGTTACGGCTTTAGTGTTTGCTATAAGTGCATTTGCAATATCGAAGGAGGAACACAGTGGTTACAAAATTGGCGACGTTGTGGATGAAATATCCTTAATGAGCACGGATAAAAAACTGGTCTCCTTTGCGGATTTTGAGGATGCAAAAGGGTTTATCGTGACCTTTACCTGCAACACCTGCCCATTTGCCATCGCTTATGAAGATCGTATTATTGCCTTGGATAAGAAGTATGCCCCAAAAGGCTACCCTGTTATTGCAATAAACCCGAATAACCCAAATACTAAACCAGGGGATAGCTTTGAGGCTATGCAACAAAGGGCAAAAGAAAAAGGCTTTACTTTTCCTTATTTGGTGGACGAAGGGCAAAAGGTGTACCCGAAATTTGGGGCCACAAAGACGCCACATAATTATGTACTCCAAAAAACAGAAGGAGGTTTAATTGTTGAATACATTGGAGCAATTGACGATAGTTCCAGAAACCCAGAGGCTGTTAAAGAAACCTATGTTGAGGATGCAGTTGACGCTTTGTTGGATGGCAAAGAAGTAAAGGTAAAGGAAACCAAAGCTATTGGGTGTTCCATCAAGGTATAATTGTTAATAAATTTTGAAATCCGGAGGTGCAATACTTCGGATTTTTTTACGTCTATATATAGAAGAAATATTAATTTTGCGGAAATTAAATTAAAGTCATGGAAGATTTAACACAAGATGAATGGGCTGAGCAATTATCCAACGATGATAATGCAGTGGTTTTGGATGTAAGAACGGATGAAGAGATTGCAGACGGTATCATTCCCAATGCCATCCACATTGATATTTATAAAGGACAGGAATTTATAAATGAATTGGAAGATTTAGATAAAGACAAAAACTATTATGTGTATTGCCGATCAGGTAATAGGAGTGGGCAAGCTTGCCGAATTATGGATGAGCTGGGTTTTGAGCACGCCTTTAATCTTGAAGGTGGTATATTGGAATGGGAAGGTGAGTTGGTTCAGATGGAGTCTTAATCCATGATGAAACAACTTTCCTTTTTAGGGATTTTGATGTTGGTTTCAATAATCTCTGGATGTCAGGTCAATTCTGGAAATTCAGAGGTTTTGAAACCTTCAGTTTTTAAGGACTCTATCTCCAAAGAAAATATTCAACTTATTGACGTCCGAAAGCCGAAAGAGTTTAAAGAGTTTCATATTCCAGGAGCTATAAACATTAATTATTTTTCTGATTACTTTTTAGATAGCTTAAAGGTTCTAAATCCTGAGGGCTCGGTTTTTATTTATTGCCGTTCAGGTAAGCGAAGTTCCAAAAGTGTAAAACAATTTGAAAAAGCCGGTTTTGATAAAATTTATCAATTAGAAGGTGGGCTTGTGGAGTGGAAAAGCAATGCCTTTCCGACGGTTTCCGAATAACCGCTTTTTTTGCAGTTGATACGGGGGCTAATCAAGTTTAAAAACGTTCATCACTATTTTTAGGTACTTCACCTTTTTTATTTTTTAGAAGTTGCAAGTTTTTCCTATTTTTATTGAGAATTTGACAAAATCAATAAGATTTAGAAAATCAAAATAGAATTCAACCTCAAATTTTAAGTTAATTATGGAGAATGGTTTGCTCATTTTAGGATTAATCCTGTTGCTTTTTGTTGCCATGTATGGATATGCATACGGCACAGTTGCCTGGGAAAAAATGCAATTTAAGAAGCAAGAAGAAGAGATAAAAAGATTGGAAGCTATTCGGCAGGAAGAGCGTGCTCAAAAACAAAAGGAGAGGGACGAAAAGCTTGAAAGGCTAAGAAAAAGGAGCGAAGAAATACGCATGGAACTCAATCGTCTGGAAAAAGTAAATCTTCAAAGAGCTACTGCGGATCAAAAGAAAGTTGAAAAAATGAAGAAGCGTATCGAGGAAAAGCAAAAGGCTAGTTAATCGATATAAACGTAATATGCAAAAGCACTTTCGGGAGTGCTTTTTTTTATGGCTTGTTTTGGAGCAAAGTCAGCTTTGGAGCAGACTAACGGGATGTATTTGCTAGTTTTAAGTTTCTGTTTGAAGACGCCCTTACGATAAGTTCGGGTTTCAGAATCATTTTATTCAAGCTAACTTCTTCCTGCGGAAGATTAACTCTTTTCAAAAATGTTTCTGCGGCCAATCTACCTATTTCTTCAGAATGTTGTTCAACTGAGGAGATGCTTGGTGTTACGATTTCGGAAAAAGGTTCGTTGGTAAACCCCACCAAAGCTATATCCTCAGGTATTTTAATGTTTTGCGACTGCATCACTCCAAGAGCTCCTAATGCGGCATAATCACCTGCAACATAAACCCCGTCGGGCCGTTTAGGAAGCTCTAGTAGCTTTTTCATAATTTCCCTGCCGTCGGACTTTCTCAAATTACATTCATAAATCAGATCAGATTCAAATGGCAGATTATATTTCTCAAGAGCGTCCATATACCCGCGTATTCGGTTTTTGTAAATTCTGGTATGGCTAAAACCTCCTATATGAGCAATACGCTTGCAACCTTGTTCTACTAAATGGTCAATCACCATATGACTACTCAAGTAGTCGTCAATTCCAACATAGTCCACGTTTAAATCATTTTCACCACGGTCAAAAAGTATCAAGGGTATCCCCTTTTGTTTTATCTTATTGTAATAATCCAGCTTTACCGTTTCATTGGCCATTGAGGCTATTATGCCATCAACCTGCGTAAATAAAAGTGCCTCTATGCTCTTGCACTCCTTTTCGTAGGATTCATTGGATTGGGCAATGATCACGTTGTAGCCTCGATCATTTAAGACCTCTTCTATTTTTTCGATAACCGAAGAAAAAAAGTTGCTACTAGCGCGTGGAATGATAACCCCAACCAAATTACTTTTGCCCTTGCGCAGTGCACTGGCCAGATGGTTGGGCTGGTAGTTCAGATTTTCGGCTACCTGAAGTACGGCGTCCTTGGTTTGTTGGCTTATCCGTGGATGATTGTTCAATGCTTTGGATACCGCAGAAGGGGTAATCCCCAAAACGTTTGCAATATCTTTTATCGTGGATTTTTTTTTATTTGCCAAATTTTATATACTTTTGTTCCAACGTTTGAACAAAGATATAATTTTTTATCAAGTTCAATAATAAACCAACTAAAAACATCTTCAATAAATACTTTTGATCTCTATCTATAAAAACGTTTGACGTTTTGGATTACGAAAGTAAATTGCGCATTGTTTTATTGGTTTTAAAAATTGTTCAAACGTTGTAACACATTGAAAAGGTATTTAAGCTGAACTGGTGTCGAATGATTTTCGAGCCACTTTAGAAGATGAATTAATAACAATAATTAAATTTTAATTGAATTAAGTAATGGCAAGAGTAGTAACATTTGGGGAAATCATGTTGAGATTAGCTCCACAAGGATTTTTAAGATTCTCACAAGCAAATAACTTCGACGCAATTTATGGCGGTGGCGAATCCAACGTAGCCGTTTCATTGGCCAACTATGGAGTTGACGTTGATTTTGTAACTCGTTTACCAAAAAATGACATTGGCGAGTGCGCGATGATGGAAATGCGAAAAAGAGGCGTTGGCGTTGATAAGATTGTTTGGGGAGGCGACCGATTAGGAATTTATTTCCTAGAGACCGGGGCGGTTTCAAGAGGCTCCAAAGTAGTTTATGACAGGGCTCACTCCGCAATGAGCGAGATTGAATCAGGGATGGTAGACTGGGACGAGGTATTTGATGGAGCAGAATGGTTCCATTGGACAGGAATTACACCAGCAATTTCTCAAGGATCGGCAGACGTTTGCTTGGAAGCAGTAAAAGCTGCAAGTGCAAAAGGACTAACCATTTCAACTGATTTGAACTATCGTCAAAAATTATGGAAATATTGCGATAACGCACATAGGGAGGTTGTTATGACAGAATTGACATCTTACTGTGATATTATTTTGGGAAATGAGGAGGATGCAGAGAAGCATTTCAACATTAAACCTGAAGGGTTGGACATTACAACTCAAGGAGAGCACGTCAAAGGCGATGCCTTTTTATCAGTATGTGACCAGATGATGAAGAAATTCCCAAGGGCTAAAAAGGTAATTACCACTTTAAGAGGATCCATCTCTGCTTCGCACAATACCTGGGCAGGTGTACTTTATGATGGAAAAACCTTGTTCCAAACCCGCCAGTACCAAATTACCGATATCGTAGATCGCGTTGGTGGTGGAGATTCCTTTATGGGTGGATTGATCTATGGATTGTTAAAATATCCTGAGGATGACCAAAATGCATTGGATTTTGCTGTAGCCGCATCTTGTTTAAAGCATACCATTAAAGGCGATGCCAACTTGGTTACCGTTTCTGAAGTAGAAAAATTAATGGGAGGGGATGCCTCTGGTAGAGTAGCAAGGTAAAAAAGTGTTTAATCGTTGAATTGTTGAATCGTTTCTACGGTTTGACAGTTCAACAACTACACAAATTAACAGTTAAACATTTACAAAATGGCACAATTTTCAAGAATAGAAGTAGCAACGGCAATGAAGGAAACGGGGATGATTCCCTTGTTTTTCCATAGTGACATTGAACTAAGCAAAAAGGTTTTAAAGGCCTGTTATGATGGAGGCGCACGTCTGATGGAGTTTACCGCTCGTGGCGATTTTGCCCATGAAGTTTTTGCCGAATTGACCAAATATGCAATAAAAGAATTGCCAGGTATGATTATGGGCGTTGGGTCTGTTACCGATGCGGGCCAGGCTTCCCTTTATATGTCTATTGGCGCAAACTTTATTGTGACGCCGGTACTGCGCGAGGATATCGCTATCGTTTGCAATAGAAGAAAAGTACTTTGGTCGCCCGGCTGTGGTACTTTAACCGAAATTACCAGAGCCGAGGAACTGGGTTGCGAAATCGTAAAATTATTCCCTGGTGATATTTATGGCCCTCAATTCGTTAAAGGTATTAAAGGCCCACAACAGTGGACGTCCATTATGCCAACGGGCGGTGTTTCGCCAACGGAAGAAAACCTAAAGGCGTGGTTTGATGCAGGGGTAACCTGTGTGGGTATGGGGTCTAAATTGATTTCAAAAGATATTATCGCCAATAGGGATTATGCCAAGTTGGAAAAGCATGTAAGGAATGCGCTTAATATTGTTAAAGCCGTAAGAAAGTAAAAAGCAAGTCCTTTTTTTAATATAGGGTATTAGTATTAAATCTCTTGAAATCAACATTTCAAGAGATTTTTTTATGGCGTTGGTAGATTCATCACGCCTTTGGTCTTAAATTTGTGAAGATTTTAATTTGAAAATGTATATTAGTGACTTTATTGTAAGAGTCTCTAAAGGAAACGGTTAAAAAATCAAGGCATTACAATAAAAATTTGGCGTATTTTACATAAAATATTTACCATAAGTAATGGAAATATAGATTAAAAGATAAACGCAAAACCCTAAATCACCTTAAATTACAGCCGTATGAAAAACGTGTTATTATTTATTCTTCTGCTGGTTTCACAAAGTAACTTTTCTCAGGAAATAGCCATCAAAACAAGGTTTATCGAGGGCGGAAGCCTGTATAAAGATGCCGAAGGAATGTCACAAGTTAGCGCCCAGTTCAAGACAAATGAAAAATGTTTAGTTACTGGTTACATCGGGAGAAATATTTATGAGGTTCTTTATAAAGAGGTGGCTGGTTTTGTTAGTGACGAGTTTCTTTTGATTAATGACGATATGATGGATTTGTTCTATGATTATGAGGAATGGCAAATGCAAAAATTGATTGAGGCAGAAGAGGCCCGCCAAAAGAAAATCCAAGATATTGTTGAGGAAAAGAAAAAAAGAATTCGGGATTCCATTGCTAAGGTTGAAGAGGAACGGCGACAGCGGGAGCTGGCTATACAGAGGGCTAAGGAACTTAAGGAAAAACAACGACGCGACTCAATAGCCAAAATAGAAGAGGCAAAACGGTTGAAAGAGTTGGAGCGTAAACGATTGGAAGTCTTGAAAGAGCAACGACGTTTGGACTCCATTGCCGAGGTGCAGGAAGAATTGCGACGTATTGAACGCGAAAAGGAATTGGCACGGCAACGTGCAGCAGAGCTGAAAGAAAAGCGAAGGTTGGATTCCATTGCAAAGGCCAAAGAGGAAGAAAAGCGTCAAATTGAGTTGCAAAAAGAACTAGAAAGAAAACGACAAGTTGCGTTGATGGAAAAGCGTCGATTAGATTCTATTGCCAAGGTTGAGGCTGAACGGAGACGACAAATCGAATTACAAAAGGAGTTGGAAAGAAAGCGTATGGAAGCTTTGAGAGAAAAACGTCGTTTGGATTCTATCGCCAAGGTTCAAGAAGATTTAAGACGAATCGAAAGAGAAAAGGAGCTGGCTAGGCAAAATGCGGAAGAGCTAAAAGAGAAACGAAGATTGGATTCCATTGCCAAGGCCAAGGAAGAAGAGAAGCGTCAAATTGAATTGCAAAAAGAATTGGCAAGGAAACGTGAAGCGGCCTTAAGGGAAAAGCAAAGATTGGATTCCATTGCCAAAGTTGAGGAGGAGTTGAGGCAGATTGAAATTCAAAAGGAGTTAGCGCGAAAAAAAGTTGAAGAAATACGTAAAAAGCGAGTTGCAGATTCTTTAGCCAAAGTTGAAGCCGAAAAACGCGGGCAGATCGAACTCCAAAAAGAGTTGGAACGCAAGCGTCAGGAAGCTCTAAAAGAGAAACTTAAATTGGATTCCATAGTGAAAGTTAAAGAAGAGTCCAAGAGAATTGAACGAGAAAAACAAGAGGCCAGAAAAAGGACAGCGGAGTTAAAAGAGCGAAAACGATTAGAAGCTATTGCAAGGGCTAAAGAAGAGGAAGAGAAGCAAATGGCCTTACAACGTGAGTTGGAACAAAAGCGCCAACTGGCCTTAAAAGAAAAATTACGTAACGATTCGATTTTAAAGGTTAGGGAAATTGAAAAGAAACAGCTGGAGAGGGAAAAAGAACTTCTTGCACAAAAAATGGCGGACTCCATCGCCAAAGTAAGGGAGGAAGAACGAAAAATACTGGAACGCGAAAAAGAATTGGCCAGACAAAAGGCCATCGCAGAGGTGAAACAAAGAATGACCGATTCAATAGCTGAGGTTAGGGTAGCTGAAAGAAAACGTTTGGAATTGGAAAAAGAACGTATCAGAAAACAGACTGAAGCTATGGTGCAGCAAAGAGTCCGAGATTCAATTGCAAAGGTTCAAGAGGAACAAAGAAAACTCTCGGTTGTCAATTCAGAAGAAGGCAGAAAGAAGGAAGAAGAACGAATTAAATCACTTGAGCGTTTGAAATTCAGAGATAGTTGTCATTACCAAATAAACGAGTATGATTCGTTTTATAACATGGAAACCAAAAGAACTGAACCATATAATTTAACAGATAGGTTAACTGTGGAATTGTATAAGCAGGGCAGAAAATTGAATGTGTTTTTTACCATGCCTGATGATTTAGGGTGCGTAAGCTACTTGTCAAATAATAGGTCTTTTGTAAAGGTAACTCTAGAGAATAACCAAACAGTTATGTTTTATCACTCCTGGGATTTGGAGTGTGGACAGTTTTTGTTTAAAGGTAATTTGACTTCATCCCAAATCACTGTGTTAAAAAAATCTCCCATAAAGTCACTTTATCTTAAGGCAACAAAAGCATCCAAAACTATTGAGACTATCGATTACAAGGAATTTTTTATTGATAAGTTGAAGTGCATCGAGAATTAAATTGTGAATTATAGTCGTTGGGCTTAATAGCGAATTTTTTAATTATAAGTTTTAAGAAATAACTCCTAAGAAGGTTTTATTACACCTTGTTTTGTTGATTTAAAACCATACAATTTAGAATTTATAGCCATACAAATACAATACATGTAGCTGTTTAAGCCTTATTTTTATTAACTTAGCAACACAACATTATGTTTTATTTTGAAAGTTGCCTGTTACTTTTTAGTAGTACTCTGTCTTCTTGGCTTTAGTTTAACTTCTATTTCCCAGGAAAGACCACCAATCAATGTTTTTACTCCAGAATCGTATGGCGCGGGCTCACAAAATTGGGGTATAGCCCAATCGAAAGACCGTTCTATATATGTAGCCAATAATATGGGACTTTTGGAATATAATGGTTCAAAATGGACATTATATGAATCTCCAAACCAAACTATTCTGAGGTCAGTAAAGGTTGTAGATAGTCTTATTTATACAGGAAGTTATCATGATTTTGGATTCTGGAAAAGGGATGATTACGGAGTGCTCAATTATACCTCTCTAGCGAATCAACTAGGAATTAAGTTTCAAGAGGATGAGGAATTTTGGAATATTGAATCCTTGGATAATTGGATATTGTTTCAGTCTTTTGAACACATTTACATCTATAACAAACAATCTAAATCCCACAGTGCGATAAGGTCCAAAACAGAGATTTCTAAACTTTTTAAAGTAGGTGATAACTTTTATTTTCAAAACCGCCTAAACGGTCTTTACAGAATAGAAAACGGTACCGATGTATTAGTTTCCAATGATACTATTGTTACACAAAACCTTCTTGTAGAAGTGTTCGCTTATAGTGGGGGTTTAATTCTGCTCACCCAGAATAATGGGTTCTATATTCTCGACGACGGGGGGCTTAGCCCTTGGCGCCCAAAAGTTAATGAAGGACTTCAAGATGTTAGTGTTTTCAGTTGTACCCAGCTTCGGGATGGGAGTTTTGTATTAGGGACAATTTCACACGGCATTATTCATATTGATGAAAATGGAGAGGAAAAATATAGAATTGCTCACTCCAATGGCTTAAGTAATAATACCGTTCTTTCACTTTTTGAAGATATGGACAACAATTTATGGTTGGGCCTTGATAATGGTGTTAACTGCATTAATATGAAGTCGCCTTATCGTATTTTTTTGGACAAAACTGGGATAATCGGTAGTGTTTACACTTCACTAGTATATCAAGACATGCTGTATCTAGGTACCAATCAGGGCTTGTTTTGTAGGCCCTTTAAGGGCGGTTCGGACTTTAAATTTATCGAAGGTACGCAGGGCCAAGTTTGGTATCTAGGAATTATAAATAATACCCTTTTTTGTGGCCACAATTCGGGAACATTCTCTATCGAGGGAAAAAAGGCCACAGAAGTAGCAAACGTGCAGGGAACTTGGCTCATAAAACCTGTTGAAGGTAGTCAAGATTTGTTGCTTCAGGGCAATTATAATGGGCTCTACGTACTTCAGAACGACAATGGCAGGTGGCAGTTTCGAAATAAAATAGCAGGTTTTAATATTTCCAGTAGATATTTTGAATTTTTAAGTGACAAAGATGTTTTTGTAAGCCATGAATACAAAGGTGTTTACAAACTAAGACTGGATAAGGACCTGACCAAAGTGCTTTCAGTTGATAAAAAAGAAATTGTTGAAAATAAGCTGTACTCGAGCTTAATTAAGTATGATGATAATATACTTTACTCAAGTATGGATGGTGTTTTCAAATATAATAGCAATACGAAACAATTTGAACAGGATAGCGTTTTAAGCGGACTGATTAGTAGGGGAGGTTTTACCTCGGCAAAATTGGTGCCGGATGAAAAGTCCAAAAAGCTTTGGGGATTTTCAGAGGACGGTATAAACTATATCACATCCTCAAAGTTAAGTGGCGAAAAGAAAATAAATAAGGTTCCGTTTCCCGTTAATATAAGAAAAGACGTTAAAGGCTACGAAAATATTACACTTGTCCATGATGAACAATATCTTTTAGGATCAAAGACGGGTTATACTATTTTGGATTTAAATGAGCTGGTGGAAAACCAGCATGAAATCAAAATCAATCAAGTTGCTCTAAATAGGGTCAAAGATATGGACTCTACGAGTCTGGTAAGCCTAAAGGGGCCACCTTTATTTGATAGCGCAGAAAATAATTTGCAGTTTTCATATAGTATTTCAGAGTTTTTGAAAAATGAACAGCCCATGTATAGATATAAACTTGAGGGTATGTATGATACTTGGAGCAATTGGACGAATATGGGTTCAGCCTCTTTTGAAAACCTTCCCTATGGCGACTATACATTTCTTGTTGAAGGAAAAGTCGGAAATAATCCTACTTCAAACTCGGCAGCCTATGCCTTTAGGATAGATAGACCTTGGTTTCTATCTTATACGGCTTTTGTTCTATACGGCATCGTATTCCTGTTGTTTTCGTTGTTTATGCATAATATTTATAAAGGCTACTACAGAAAGCAAAGGGAGCGTTTGATGCAAAAAACTACAAGGGAACTTGAGCTGAAAGAACTTGAAAATAAGCAACAATTGATGCGTTTTAGAAATGAAAGGCTAAGAGAGGATATTGAAAGCAAAAATAGGGAGCTTGGCATCGCTACGATGAATCTTATTAAAAAGAATGAGTTTTTAAGTAGTATCAAACAGGAATTGGAAGGTGCGGATAGTAGCAGAGGCGTTAAACAAGTTGTAAAAATTATTGATAGAAACCTTAATAACAATGATGATTGGAACGTGTTCCAAGAGGCATTTAACAATGCGGACAAGGATTTCCTGAAGAAGGTAAAAAGCCTGCACCCTGTGCTCACTTCAAATGATCTTAGGTTGTGCGCTTATTTACGATTGAATTTATCTTCAAAAGAAATTGCACCATTATTGAATATATCCCCAAGAAGTGTAGAGGTAAAACGTTACCGATTGCGCAAAAAGATGGAATTGCCCCACGAATCTAGCCTTACCGACTATATACTTGAAATTTAGGGACTACAACACGTACTGCTCTCACCTATACAACACCACAACATTTGGTAAAATTCAAGAAATCGAACTTTATCTGAGAACGTTAAATTCTCAATAAAAATAAGGGTTTATTAAGGTTTTGGTAAAAACTGTGCATTTTTTTTACGATGTATATTTTTTGTTGTGGGCGAAAATGCGAATTTCTTAATTCGATACTCTAATTTTATCAAAACTAAAACTCAAAAACTGACTAAATATGAGACAAAAGTTAATTAACGTGCTGACGATACTTTTTGTATTGCACATTGGTGCACAAAATGCAGACGTTAGTGGAACCGTACTGGATAATACAGGTTTTCCGATTCCTGGTGTTAACGTTATTGTAAAAAACACCACAAAAGGAACTGTAACCGATTTTGACGGTAACTTCACCATCTCAGATGTCGAGACGGGTGCTATTTTAAACTTTAGTTATGTTGGTTACATAACTAAAGAAGTAACTGTAGCAGGAAGTCAAAAATTAGAGATTCAACTCGAAGAGGATATCGCTACCCTCGACGAGGTTGTAGTTGTAGGTTACGGTACCCAGAAAAAGAAAGAGGTGACAGGAGCCGTTTCGGTGGTGGATTCCGAAGCCATTGAAAAACTGAATCCGCAGCGTGTGGAGCAAGCCTTGCAAGGGCAAATCGCTGGTGTGAATGTTACTTCGACATCAGGTTCGCCAGGTGCGGGAGCAAACATTAGAATTCGTGGTGTTACTACAAACGGGGATAACCGTCCGTTAATATTGGTGGATGGAAACGTCATTGAAGACTTATCCGTGATTAACCCTAGTGACATTAAAAGCGTAAACGTTCTAAAGGATGCTACAGCAGGTATATACGGTGTAAGAGGGGCCAATGGGGTTGTTTTGATTACCACGAAAACCGGTAGAAAAAACTCCGAGATGAAATTTCAATTTGATGCATATACTGGATTCCAAACAACGAGCTCCAGGATAGATCTATTGGATCCATTCAATTTTGCCATTTATGTTAACGATGCTTTAGATGAAACGGAATATTTTGTCTACCCGCAAAAAGGTACGGATTGGCAAGATGAAGTTTTCAAGACCGCAGCTATTTCAAACATAAACTTTAGCGGTAGTGGTGGTACCGAAAAAGCGGCATATACTTTTGGTGTGTCCTACCTCAACCAAGATGGTATTGTAGGTGCAAGTAAAAATAATTTTGAGAGGGTAACAGCCCGTTTAGGACTTCAGTATGATATTTTAGAAAACCTGAAATTATCTACTACGGCTCTATATACTAAATCTACTAAGAATAATCTTCCAGAGGGTAGCATCGGATCTGTGTTGTACAGTGCCGTTAATATCAATCCTGATTTGGCCGTTTATGATGATAATGGGGATTTTTCGCAGCCAACCCGAATATCTCAAATTGAAATCATCAATCCCTTAGCTCAGTTGGCTAACAACCATAACATAACAAGGGTAGATCGATACAGTGGTACTCTGGGGTTAGATTATACCTTTTTAGAGCATTTTACAGCAAGTTCAAAAATGCAGATCAATTACTCTAATGTATTGGACGATGTTTTTAGGCCCGTATTTGACTATGGCCCAGGAAGGTCTGCCAATATAAACGAGGTATCATCAAGTATAGACCCCGATACCGGAGAAACAATTTATGGAGGCGGTAATGAAATAGTAGACCATAGTGCAATTTTTACTGACTATACTTGGGACAACTATATTAATTACAACAACACATTTGGAGAAGATCATGATGTTACCGTGTTGTTGGGTATGTCCATTTTCAGAACTCGCGGCCATTTTTATGGGGAGCAAGGTTTTGTATTAAAAAATGGAAGTAACTCGGTATCCGATGCCTTTCAAGATGGATGGATCGGTGAACGGCTTGACCCTGTTCAAGGTAGAATAGTCAATCGATTTACCCCCGCCCAACTTGATTTAGGTCAAGAACAATTCGATTCCAGATTATCCTCCACATTTGCTCGGGTCCAATATAGCTTTAAGGGTAAATATTTATTGTCTGGTGTTATTCGTAGAGATGTGTCATCAAGGTTTTCTTCAATGAACGGTAATAATGTAGGTTATTTTCCATCTGGTTCTTTTGGTTGGAACATTTCGGATGAAGATTTTTTTAACAAAGATGGCTTGATTAATTCCTTAAAATTTAGGGCAAGTTATGGTATTATAGGAAATGACAGAATTGCTGACTTTGCTTTTTTAACGCGATTAAATGGTGAAGCTACTGTAGATTCCGGGAATACGATTACTGAAGCTGATTTACTTAATGGAGTAGGAGCGGGAACAATTGGTAATCCTGATCTTAAATGGGAAGAGCAAGAAACGGCCAATATTGGTTTAGATGCAAGGATGTTTAATAATACAATCAGTATCACTGCAGATGTGTTTAGGAAGCAGACCAAAGACCTATTGATTCAACCTCAAGCGTCAGGGGTATTAGGTGTTGGTGCTCCTGGAGCAGCTTCTCCCTTTATCAATGCCGGAACGGTAGAAAACAGAGGTATTGAGTTTATGATAGCGTACAGCAATGATTTCTCTGAAGACTTTTCTTTTAATACCAGTTTTAATATGACCTACTTAGAGAACGAAGTTGTATCATTAAATGGTAGAGAGGCGCCTGTAGGAGGGGAGTTTGGCGTTGGGATTAGCCAAAACGATATTTCCCGTATGGTGGTTGGTGAGCCGTTAGGGTATTTTCATGGATACAAAACCGACGGCCTCTATCAAACGCAAGCAGAAATTGATGCGCTGGATGCATCATCTCCAACTGGCACATACAGCACTGTTGGGGAAGTGGCTCCAGGAGATTTAAGATTTGTAGATACCAATGGAGACGGTCAAATTACTGATGCCGATAGGATGAATATTGGTGATGCAATCCCAGATTTTATATTTGGTTTCAATATTGGCTTCAAATATAAAAGCTTCGATTTTAGCGCCAATGCATTTGCATCCGTAGGAAACGATATGATCCGTGATTACGAGCGTAAAGATGTGTTTGCCAATAGAGGGGCATATATACTTAATCGATGGCAAGGTACCAACACAAGCAATGATGTACCCCGGGCTGTTGCAGGGGCAAATGTCAATACTGATTTATTCTCTGATTTTGTAGTAGAAGACGCATCTTTCTTGCGTATTCAGAATATTCAAATAGGATATACCCTTGACCATCCCGGTTTTAAAAAATCAGGTATAGACAAGATGAGAATTTATATTGCCGGTAATAACATATATACACTAACCGATTATCAAGGTTACGACCCATCTGCAACAAGTGGAGACCCTATTGGAGGAGGAATTGACAAGGGTTTCTATCCTGTGGCTGCCAACTATTTATTAGGTGTTAATTTAAATTTCTAAAGCAATGAAAAAGATGAAAAACATAAAAAATATTATACTTGTCGGACTCCTTTTTATGGTGGCCTGTGATGAATGGACAGAAGTAGACCCAATAGGACCTGTTGCAGAAAACTTTTTTAATTCTGAAGAGGAGTATGAAGATGCTTTACTAGGAGCTTACGATCTTTTACAAGGCGTGTTTTGGGGCAACCTAATTGCGGTTTCGGCCTCAGATGATTTTGGGTCAGGCGGAGATGCATTTAACTACGATCAACCGGTTGTTCAAAATGTAAATTATTTGATTCATACTCCTGCAGACCAAGAACAAATCCGTAGCCATTGGCAATTGATGTATGCAGGTATAAACCGGGCCAATTATTTTTTAGAAAACAAAAATGCTTTGGATTTTTCGGGTAAAGACGAAATGGTAGCACAAGCGTATTTTTTACGAGCATTTTATACGTTTGAATTGGTAAAGTTTTTTGGGAACATTCCTTTAAAGGTGGAGGAACGAAATGGCGTAAACAGAATTGCAGATTCTCAGGTCCTGGCTGGTGATGAACTTTCTATGGTAAGGGTGTCTAGCATTGGTTTTGCCTATGATTTAATTCAGGAAGACCTAAAGGAAGCCATACCTAATTTGCCTGCTACTCAGGATCAGTCGTTCAAAGCCACCAAAGGTGCGGCGCAAGCCTTGTTAGGTAAAGCCTATTTATACGATAATGATTTTGAAAATGCTGCTGCTATTTTAAATGACCTGATAGCTAGTAACCAGTACAGCTTAATTACTGGTGAGGATTACGTTAACATGTTTACGACTGAAGGAGAGAATGGATCAGAATCTGTATTCGAAATCCAATATACAAATGTAGAGGGTGCTGGATGGGATTGTATCCATTGTAGTGAGGGAAGCTATTTCGTGCAGTTCAATGGGCCAAGATCACCTTTTGATGATCCTGTTTACGCATCGGGATGGGGCTTCTTATTGCCAACACCGATGTTATACGATTTATATGATGAAAATGAGGCAAGACGAGACGTTACCATTTTCGATTTACGAGAATTAAGGGATTCTGGAGGCAATTATTCTGCACCTAGAGAAGATACAGGGTTCTATAACCATAAGTATATGCCTAGAAAAGCTGATAAGGCTGGCAACGCCAGTACACCCGAATTGGTGCACAAAAACAACTACCGGGCTATCCGCTATGCCGATGTACTGTTAATGGCTGCAGAGGCAGAAGCCCAAATTAGTGGCTCAAATGCTGAAACTTATCTCAATATGGTGAGAGCAAGGGCCTATGGAAATAATAGCATGGACTATACGTCTGCTGAGGGACCGCTTTTGGAGGCTATTTATTTAGAAAGAAGAAAAGAGCTAGCGGGAGAAGGCCACAGGTTTTTCGATTTGGTAAGAACTGGAAGAGCAAAGGCGGCTTTTGACGCCTACAACGATAATAAACCTGAAGATTTTGAAGCCATCAACTTTGTTTTAGGAAAACATGAGGTGTTTCCAATACCAGAAATTGAACTAAAGTTGGCTTTGGCCGAAGAGCAGTGGGGCCAAAATCCGGGATATTCTAACTAAAGACTAAACTAAATAATGAAAACAATAAAAATTAAAGAGATGAATGTTTTAAAAAAAGGATTTTACATCGCATCAGTACTTTTCCTTAGTATCGCGGCGATATCATGTGAAGAAGATGATCAATTGAATATCATCGCTGGACTGGATTTCAATATTGCTACATTGAACCCCGAGGGTAACAGAGTAGGTGTAATTGCTACCACCGTGCCACCGGATGGTCGCATTGTATATACTGTAAATTTTGGCGACCCAAGTGGAGTGGATGTAGCGGATGGTAGTGCAGACCGTACTAAGGATTTAATCCAAAAGACCAGTGGTCCAATGGTTATATATGAGTATCCAGAACTTGAAGAATCAGTACTCTATAATATTACCGTTACTGCTTCGCTTCCTGGGCGTGAAGATGTTTCAATTACAAAAGAGCATGCGGTTATTTATAAACCTGTTGACACAGGAGGAGGCTCAAGTGGAGGAGGTTCTCCAATTGCTGGTACATGGCGATTGGCTCCGGAGGCCGCAGCTTTGGGTGTTGGCCCGGCTCTTAATGATGTGTCATGGTGGTCAAATGCCGAGGAGGATGTTACGACTAGAGATTGCCTGTTTGATGATACCTATGTATTTAATCCTGATGGTACGTTTCAAAACATGCTGGGTGCAGAAACATGGATAGAACCATGGCAAGGTGCAGCTGCCGAAGAATGTGGGGCTCCAGTATTCCCACATGATGGTACTGCTAGCGCAACTTATGCTTATGATGCTGGGGCCGGTACTATCACATTAAACGGTAGGGGTGCTTTCCTAGGATTATCAAAAGTTACGAACGGAGGAGAATTGGCTAGCCCAGGTGATGCACCAGAATCCGTTACCTATATGGTCACACTTTCTGATGATGGTAATACTATGGAACTTGATATTAATTTTGGTCCTGGATTCTGGTCGTTTAGGCTTATCAAAGATGTACCACCAGCTATTACTGGTACTTGGAGATTGGCTCCAGAAGCCGCTGCTCTTGGTGTTGGTCCTGTGAAAGATGATGTGTCTTGGTGGTCAAATGCTTCTGAAGATGTTACTACAAGAGCATGTTTGTTTGACGATCAATATGTATTTAATTCTGATGGTACCTTCCAAAATATTTTAGGAGATCAAACTTGGTTGGAACCATGGCAAGGAGCTTCTGCTGAGGAATGCGGCACACCTGTGTTCCCTCATGACGGTACGGCTTCGGCAACTTATGACTATGATGAAGGAGCGGGTACTTTAACTATAGATGGACGAGGTGCTTTCATGGGCTTGGCAAAAGTTACTAACGCTGGAGAACTTGCATCTCCAGGAGATACTCCGGATTCCGTTACTTACGAAATTACGTTATCTGATGATGGAAATACAATGGAGCTTGATATTAATTTTGGTCCTGGGTATTGGTCTTTCAAATTGGTTAAGGATGTGCCTCCCGCAAATCCTTTGGTAGGAACTTGGAAGTTAGCACCAGAAGCCGCAGCATTAGGTGTTGGCCCGGCTCTTAATGACGTGTCTTGGTGGTCAAATGCTTCAGAAGATGTTACAACTAGAGCATGCTTGTTTGATGATGAGTATGTGTTTAATAATGACGGAACCTTCCAGAATATTTTGGGAGATCAAACTTGGTTGGAGCCATGGCAAGGTGCGTCAGCTGAAGAATGTGGTACTCCAGTATTCCCTCACGATGGGACGGCCTCGGCGACTTATGACTATGATGAAGGCGCAGGGACATTGACTATCGATGGCAGAGGAGCTTTCCTTGGTTTAGCTAAAGTAACCAACTCAGGTGAGCTTGCTTCATCAGGTGATGCGCCAGATTCAGTTACCTATGAAATCACGCTTTCTGATGGAGGCAATACGATGGAACTCGACATTAATTTCGGTCCGGGGTATTGGTCCTTCAAATTGGTAAAGCAGTAAGCTGAATATTGATAAATAAATTTAGATACAAGGCGGTATCTATAGTGATATCGCTTTGGTTTCTAGATTAGCATAATCAACTCACATCAACATAACTAAATCAAATATGAAAAACAATTTATTAAGATTAGTGTTTCTTCTGCTTACTTCTTCGCTGTTTGCGCAGGCCAACAAAGTCGAGATAGTAAAGAATGACCAAGGAACCAAATTAGTCGTAGATGGCAAAGACTTCATGATGAATGGGATTAATTGGGACTACGTACCGATTGGTACCGATGTTACCAATGCCAATTTCTGGGAGTTATCTGACGACGTTATTAAGGCAGGATTGGATACCGAAATGGGACTACTTAAAAACATGAATGTTAACGTTGTAAGACAATACGTTGGTGTTCCTGCAAAGTGGGTCACATATATTTACGAAAAGTACGGTATTTACACCCTTTTGAACCACTCTTTTGGCCGCTATGGACTGACCTTAGATGGTGTTTGGACACCAGTTACAATTTATACCGATGAGAAAACCCAAGAACAGTTGGTGTCTGATATGATGAAACTGGTTGAAGACTACAAGGATGTTCCGGGGATTTTGATGTATATGATGGGTAATGAGAATAACTATGGACTGTTTTGGGCAGGAAATGAAACTGAGGATTTTCCTGAAGGCGAAGAACAAAAAAGGGCTGTTGGAGAAAAAAGGGGAAGACCCATGTACAGGCTCATGAACGACGTGGCCAAAAAGATGAAGGAAATGGACCCTCATCACCCAGTTGCAATATGTAATGGAGATGTATTGTTCATTGATATTATTGCTGAAGAATGTAAGGATGTGGATGTGTACGGGGCTAACACCTATCGTGGAGAGTCTTTTGGAGATTTCTTCCAAGTGGTAAAGGACAAACTGGATAAACCAGTAATGTTTACCGAGTTTGGTGCGGATGCTTACAATGCACTTGCGGATAAGGAAGACCAATACTGGCAAGCCCATTATAACCTATTGAACTGGAAAGAAATTTATGAAAATGCTGCCGGAATGGGCAAAGTTGGAAACTCCATCGGTGGATTTACATTTCAATTCAGTGATGGATGGTGGAAGTTAGGCTTTGATGATAGAGAAGGTGCCGATACCCATGAAACAGGTGCTTCTTGGAGCAATGGGGGGTATTACCACGATACCAAAGATGGTTCAAATAATATGAACGAAGAGTGGTTTGGTATTTGTGCCAAGGGTCCTACAGATGCGCGCGGTTTATACGATTTGTATCCTAGAGCTTCATATTACACCTTAAAAGAGGCCCATGCCTTAGACCCATATGGCGAAGGTATGAATTTAGAATTCCTGCAAAACTATTTTAAGAATATCAATATCATGGATGCGGTTTTAAAGGCCCGTGGTGATAAGGCGGCCCTAAATACAAGCGACATGGATAGGCTCAGTATCAGTAGGTTATCTGCAAAATTTACAACCTTCAGCACTGGGGGTACTTTGATTACCACACCAGAAACTGCAGATCCTGATGATGCACTAACCTTTCCCAATGAATTAGGATTCGATCACATGCAGTCCTACTTTGTTGGTATTCAAGGAAAGCCCGCTTCAAATATGACCGTTAATGTTGATGTCAATGTTTTAGGTAATGTTGCTAGTAATCCGATAAACGAAATTTTTTATGAGAACGTTGGGCGGCCTGTTGCAGTAACCAATGTTCAGGGAGAACAAGTCACCTTAACCGATAATAACCGTGTTCGTGTGTATCAGGCCGAATTTGATTGGAAGGCAAAAGACTTTGATTTAAGGGGTTTTTACAGAACAGGGCACTATCATTGGGCCTATGAAGGCGATTTCTTCAACCTGTATCCCGAAGCGAATTATGGTCCTAATTTAGACATCTATAATGGTGAAATCTTGGGATTTGAAGTGGACGCCAAAGGTGAATTGGAAGGGCTAAAGGCAGCTTTCGGTCCACAATTATGGTGGGGTGCCAACCCAACCATGTTGTTAAAATACTCCACGCATATTGCTAAATGGGATGTAACCGGTATTTACCACAGGGATATTAATACGGATCTTGAGTTTGACGACAATGGAAGACGTGTGTTAAATCAAAACCAAGTGCGGTCAGGTATTATTCCTGCATGGCCAACGGAAAGAGCTACCATAGCTATGGAAAGGGAATTTGGAAAACTAGGGCTAACCCTTGGAGCCATTTGGGGTGGTAGACCACTAAACGGCAGTTCCTTCCAAGTGTATGAAGATGGCGCTGATGTAGTTTTGGTTGATAAAATTAACAGTAATGATAATTGGGGTACCAAAGGTAAAATTACTTATCAAAATGGGCCATTTAACTGGTATGCTCAGGGATCTTACATGGGCTTGGTTGCCAATGGGGGAGTAGATCAAACCAGAACATTTACGGGATGGAGGCTTAAAGATTCTGGTAGCGGCAATATGACCAATTTCCTAACTGGGTTGACATTTTCCGTAGGAGATTTACAGATAGCTCCAAACTTTATGTGGCAAAAACCATTGGTTGATCCTATGCCTAATGGAGGTCCTGCTCCAGGAAGATTAAGAAACGTGATTGATGATCCTTTTGCGGTAAGAAATGGAAACAGGGAAACTTCTGCAGGTGAAATTTTGCTGACTTACGACCCCACCCCTGGTACATGGATGTATGCTTGGGATAACGATAGAGCGGAAGACGCCAAACTAGCCTTAAGTGCAGGTTTTGTTTACAGACACTTGCCCACTACTATGGATGGTCATATTGGTTTTTTGGCTGATCGTACATTCTTCGCTTTTGGAGAGACAGCACCCGCTGTGGATTTGTGGGAGGCACATGCAAAGGTGATGTCAAAAATGGGTAATGATTTTGGACTTATTGGTAATTTCTATTATGGAAACGGACAGGGCAATGGTGATTCGGACAGGACCATCACACGCTTCGGAGCTGATCTAAGAGTGCTAATGGATAAAATAAAAATCATGTCACATTTTAAAGTGAACGACTGGGGACCATTTGACTACCATCGTGATTTTAACTTGACATATCCGTTGCAATTAATGTTGGATGTTTCGACAACTTTAGGAAAGCCGGATTGGTTCATTTTACCCAGTACTCAAATTGGAATTAGAGGCATGTGGCGTTCATTGGATGCGAATTCACCAAGGTATTCGCCTCTGGCTACCGACCCAAATTCGACAAATCCCAATTCACCACCAATTCTTAGTCCTGTTGGATTCCCTGATGGCTCAGAATGGGAGATTAGAACATATATACATATTAACATAGGAAGATAACAAAGCTTTAATTATGAAAAAATTAAATATAAAATACCACATTGTTTTTCCTGTTTTAGGATTAATATGTGTAGTCATAGCAAGCTGTGAAAGAGGCTTTTCAGATGATATCGATTTTGCTACTTTTCCCAGCACCGCGGAAATATATATCGATGACCCTGTTGGATTAACAGACGAGTTTTTTGAGTCTTTTGACCCGGCTACAGGTGCCAATCCAGAAGGTTTTGGAGTAGACGCTAATGAGGCGTATCAAGGTAATTCCTCAATAAGAATTGATGTTCCAGCACCCGATGATCCAGACGGGGCCTATATTGGAGGTATTTTTAGGGATCGAGGTGAAGGCAGGAATTTGACTGGTTTTGACGCTTTAACCTTCTGGGCCAAGGGTTCAACCACCAGTTCAATAGAGCAGGTAGGTTTTGGAAATGATTTTGGAGAGAATAAATATGCCGTTGTTTTAGAAGATGTAGCCTTATCCACAACATGGAAGAAATATTATATACCAATTCCAGACCCTTCTAAATTAGTTCAGGAAAGAGGAATGTTTATTTTCAGTGCCAATGCAAATGATAATAATGGCGTAGGCTTTACCATTTGGATCGATGAGTTGCAATTTGAGAATTTAGGGACGATAGCTCAGGCAAGACCTGCAATACTTGGTGGCCAAGACCAAACAGCGCAGGCTAATGTGGATAGTTCAGTTCCAATTATCGGGTTAACTCAAACTTTTAATGTAACCAATGGCCGAGACGTTACCGTAAAAGTAACTCCTGCTTATTTCGATTTTGAAACCTCAAACCCGTTTGTAGCTTCTGTAGATGATAGAGGTCTAGTTACAATTGTTGGTGAAGGTAATATCGATCCAAATACGGGACAACCTGATAATAAAGCTACAATTACAGCAAAGTTGGGTGAAGTTCAAGCGGCAGGATCTTTAACAGTAGAAGCCGTAAACCTTAATGTGCTTTCAATTTTTAGTGATGTATTTGCCAATGTTCCTGTCGATAATTACAACGGTTTTTACATCGACGGCTTTCAAACCACGCTTGGCGGAGCTGTTGAAGAAAATGGAACAAATATCATTGACTACACAATGATGAATTTCGTAGCGATTGAGTTCTATGGAAGAGGAGGAAGTGGTGTAGTACCTCTGGATGCAACAGAGATGACACATATGCATATTGATGTAAGGGTAAATGAAACGGTTGAGGCTTCTGATTTCTTTAGAATCGAACTTTTCAACAATTTCACTTTGGGTAATAGCGTATCAGGCGCATATACTATTCCTGGAACAGATTTATTAAGTAACGAGTGGGTGCAGTTTGATATTCCCTTATCCAATTTTGTTGGTCTGAGTGCCCAAGATGCCCTTGGAGCTATAATATTTGTGTCCGATGCTACCATTGCCAATGTGTCCTTAGATAACATTTATTTCTATGCTGAAAATTAATAAACAGAAAAACATGAATTTTATAAACAAAATAAAAACAAAACCGGTTCATTTATTATGTCTCTTATTAACGGCACTAACGCTAGGAGGAATTGCTTTTAGTTGTGATCCGGCTGGAGACCAAGTAGTAACTAATTTTGAAACCCTAACGATGAGCGATGAGTTTGATGTTGATGGTGCGCCAAATCCAGCCGTATGGGGATACGATATTGGCATTGGGGATAACGGTTGGGGGAATAACGAATTGCAGTATTATACAGATAGACCTGAAAATGTTAGAGTGGAAGATGGTATGCTCAAAATTACAGCAATTCAAGAAAGCTTTGAAGGCTCTGGCTACACATCTGCTAGGCTCATAACAAAAGGGCTATTTGAACAACAGTATGGCAGATTTGAAGCTAGAATGAAACTGCCATTTGGAAAAGGTATGTGGCCAGCATTTTGGTTACTGGGAGCAAACATCGATGATATTGGATGGCCGTTTTGTGGGGAGATTGATGTTATGGAAAATGGGGGGTCTAATCCCACAACCGTCAGTGCTGCGGTACATGGCCCGGGATATAGCGGAGGAGAGCCAATTAAAAAGGAATATGGGTTCATGAAATCTCGTGTTGATACCGAATTTCATATTTATGGAATTGAGTGGGGTCCGGGCTACATTAATTTTTATGTAGATGATGCATTGTATCTCCAGATCACTCCAGATAGCTTGGAAGAAGAGGACGTCGATAGGTCTCAGTGGGTATTTGACAATGGACCATTTTTCATGATCCTCAACTTGGCTGTCGGCGGTAATTTTGATGGAAATCCAGATGCTGATACTGTCTTTCCTCAGACCATGTACATCGACTATGTAAGAGTTTACGCGGCAGATTAAATAACTTTTTATTAAAGGGTTGGTTTTGATTTGTATAAACCAACCCTTTAAAAGCTACAACCAAACTATGATTGCTACAGAATCACAAAATGTTTCAAAAGAAACTAAAGGTATAACTGGCGAATTGGTCACTTTTAATAACGAAACGTATTTCAAAATTTCGAACAGTGATCAGATGCGCCCGTTTTTTATGAGTATTGTAAGCGACTCCAACCACTGGATGTTTATTTCAAGTAATGGGGGTTTAACGGCTGGTCGCAAAAATGCCGACTATTCGTTGTTTCCTTATTATACTGACGATAAGATTACTGAAATGGCCGAAATAACAGGGAGCAAAGCCATTTTTAGAGTTCATAAAAACGGAAAAACCCATTTGTGGGAACCCTTTTCCATTCGTCAGATGGGGATTTATAATACCCAAACCAATCTGTATAAAAACCGATATGGGAATAAAATAATCTTTGAGGAAAACAATCTGGATTTAGGTTTGACTTTCAGATATGAATGGAATTCCAGTAACCAATTCGGCTTTGTAAAAAAGTCCACTTTGATTAATAATACTGGTGATGCTGTTGAAATTTCGGTTTTAGATGGTCTTCAAAATATTTTGCCGGCAAGCGTTACGGCAGATTTACAAAATATCAGAAGTAACCTTGTCGATGCCTATAAGAAAAGTGAACTGCAAGCCGAAGTAGGCTTAGGCGTTTATGCACTAAGTTCCGTAATCGTGGATAAGGCAGAACCGAGTGAAGCTTTAAAGGCGAATATCGTATGGTCCACCGGACTGGATAATCCAACGTATTTGATTTCGTCGTTGCAGTTGGATGCATTCAGAAGAGGAAATCCTGTGGTTCAGGAAGTCGATATGAAAGCCGAAAAGGGTGCTTATTTTGTGGCTTCTCAAGTTGCTTTAGGACCTAATTCGGAAGAAAGTTGGAGGTTTGTGGCCAATGTCAACCAATCCATTTCGGACATAGTTGAAATTTCAGAATTCATTAAAAATGAATCTGATTTGGAAACTACGCTCCAGAAAGATATTGATTTGGGTACTTCAAACCTGATAGATTTGACCGGAGCTTCTGATGGCTTGCAATTAACGGAAGATCCTCTAACCAACATGAGGCATTTTTCAAACACGCTTTTCAATATCATGCGTGGCGGTATTTTTGACGATGGCTATACAATTGAAAAAACAGATTTCTTAAAATACATAGCGCATGCGAACAAGGATGTTTTCAAAGAAAAGAAAGCTAGTTTAAATGTCTTGGGTGAAACCTTCACTTTGGAAGCTATTCAGAATCTTGCCGAGCAGGATGAAAACAAGGATTTCCAACGGCTGTGTTTTGAATATTTGCCCTTAAAATTCAGTAGGAGGCACGGTGATCCGAGTCGCCCATGGAACAAGTTTTCCATCAATACACGAAGCGAAGTTGACGGTTCAAAAATTTTGGATTACGAAGGCAATTGGCGCGATATTTTCCAAAATTGGGAAGCTTTGGCGCATTCCTATCCGGAGTATATAGAGGGGATGATTCACAAGTTCTTGAATGCTACTACTTTTGAGGGCTACAACCCCTACAGAGTAACCAAAGGTGGATTTGATTGGGAGGTTATCGAGGAGCACGATCCATGGTCTTACATTGGCTATTGGGGAGATCATCAAATTATCTATTTGTTGAAATTCCTGGAATTCATTGAGAACCATTATCCTAGCAGATTGGAAAAACGTTTCAATCAGGACATTTTTGTTTATGCCAATGTGCCCTACATCATCAAAAGTTACGAGGACACTTTGAAGAATCCCAAGGATACGATTGATTTTGATCATAAGTTGGATCAAACGATTCACAAAAGAAGAGATGTGTTGGGTGCTGATGGCGCATTGCTATTGGATAAGAATTCAAAAATTTACAGGGTCAATTTTATTGAAAAACTATTGGCCACGGTATTGTCTAAAATATCAAACTTCATCCCTGAAGGTGGTATTTGGTTAAACACACAGCGCCCAGAATGGAACGATGCCAATAATGCCTTGGTGGGTAATGGTGTGTCAATGGTAACGCTTTACTATATCTATCGCTTTCTGAATTTCTTTGAGGGTGTGGTTAAAAAAGCCAGTATTTCGGAGGTTGAGGTTTCGGAAGAACTCATTGAATTTTTTAATAGCGTTTTAAATACGCTATTGGATAATGCCTCTATCTTATCTGGAGATATTTCGGATAAAGACCGAAAAACAGTTTTGGACGGTTTAGGGTCGGCCGGAAGCATTTATAGGGAAACTATTTATGCTGAAGGGTTTTCAAATGAAAAATCGGCACTTAGTCTTGAAGCTATTTTAGGTTTTATTGAAGTCACCAAATCCTATTTGGAACATAGTATCGATGCCAATAAGCGTGATGACGATATGTATCACGCCTATAATTTGATGACAGTTGAAAATGAGAATGAAGTCTCGATTTCTTACCTGTCGGAAATGCTAGAGGGGCAAGTGGCTGCCCTAAGTGCGGGCTATCTTTCACCCGCCCAAGGTCTGGGCTTATTAGATGGGTTGAAAAATAGTGCGTTGTTTAGGGAGGATCAATACAGTTATATTTTGTATCCAAACAAAGAATTGCCTCGATTTGATAAAAAGAACAACATCCCTGCCAGTAAGGTGGAACAGTCAGCTTTGCTCAGAAAATTAATTACTGACGGCAACAGGCAGATTGTGGAAAAGGATGTGAATGGCGGTTTCCATTTCAACGGAAACTTCAACAATGCCAATAGTCTAAAAGACGCTCTGGGCAATTTAGATGATGAATATGCGCTTTTGGTCAACAAAGACGAAGCCTATTTGCTTCAGGTTTTTGAGGATATTTTCGATCATAAATCCTTTACGGGACGCTCAGGAACCTTCTTCGGATATGAAGGTTTGGGTTCTATTTATTGGCACATGGTTTCAAAATTATTGCTTGCGGTACAAGAAAATTGTGTTTCGGCTATCAATGAAAATGCAGATGATGTGGTAATCGGCAAACTTTTGGATCATTATTACGAAATAAATGCAGGTATCGGCGTACATAAATCACCAGAATTGTATGGTGCTTTCCCAACCGATCCTTATTCCCATACCCCGGCAACAAAAGGGGCTCAACAGCCTGGAATGACTGGACAGGTGAAGGAGGATATTCTTAGCCGATTTGGCGAATTGGGCGTATTTGTGGAAGAGGGTCAAATCGTTTTCAAACCGAATCTGTTGCAGAAAAAGGAATTTTTGAATGCACCAAAAGTATTCCATTACACGGATGTAAATAAACAGGAGCAAAGCATTGAGATTAAAGAGGATACTTTATGTTTCACCTATTGCCAAGTGCCTATCATTTATCAGTTGTCTGAAGCAGAGGGCATACGAATCGTGTTTAATGACGGACGAGAAATTGACGCTGATAGCCTGAGGTTAAATGCAGATGTATCCCAATCGCTTTTTGAACGAAAGGGCGAAGTGAAGGAAATTATAGTTTCCGTAAACAAATAGAAATCAAAATATGATAAAATAACAAGAAGCCATTGACTTCTAATAGTATTACCAATGCAAAAACCCAATAACAAGACCAAGACGGAAAAGCAGATTACTGCTGCCGACATTTTAGGAAACCCTAAGTATTTGGCCATTTCGTATGGTGGCTATCGCAAGAATACGCGTGAAATTCAGCCCACTATTCCCGAGTTAAAGGAGGATATGAAAATCCTTGCGGCAATGGGTATTAAATTGTTGCGCACCTACAATGTGCAATTTGAGGAAGTCCCCAATCTGTTAAAAGCAATTAGAGAGCTGAAAACGGAAGACTCGTCTTTCGAAATGTATTTGATGTTAGGGGCCTGGATAGATTGTAAAAACGCTTGGACTGATCTAGTTCCAAACCATGAGGTAGAAAGCGAGCACAACACAGGCGAAATTGACCGAGCGGTTGCCTTAGCGCAACAGTATCCAGATATCGTAAAGATTATTGCCGTGGGTAATGAAGCTATGGTGCATTGGGCAACGAGTTATTTTGTGCGTCCTAAAGTGATACTCAAATGGGTCAATCACCTACAAAACTTGAAGAAAAAAGGTGAGTTGCCTGAGGAACTGTGGATTACCAGTTCTGATGATTTTTCATCTTGGGGAGGCGGGGACCCAGTCTATCATACTGAGGATTTGAACGATCTTATCAGAGCAGTAGATTATATTTCGATGCACACCTACCCTATGCATAATTCGCATTATAATCCCCAGTTTTGGATAGTGCCAGATGAAGAAACCCAGCTATCGGACATGGATAAAATCGAATCGGCCATGCAACGGGCATTGTTGTTTTCGCAAAAACAATATGATGGTGTGGCTAATTATATGAGGCATTTGGGGATTAACAAACCGGTTCATATTGGAGAAACAGGGTGGGCTACATTGTCGAATGAACATTATGGGGCGGATGGTTCAAAAGCGGCCGATGAATATAAATCTGGAAGGTATTTTCAATTGATGCGGGAATGGACAAATTATGAACGGATTTCCTGTTTTTATTTTGAAGCTTTTGATGAACCTTGGAAGGATGCGAATAATCCGTTGGGTTCTGAAAACCATTTCGGATTAATAACCCTCAAAGGCGAAGCAAAATATGCCGTATGGGATTTGGTGGATAAAGGTGTTTTTAAAGGATTGACCAGAGATGGAAATACCATAACAAAAACCTACAATGGTAACGAAAAAGAGCTGTTAAAGGAGGTGCATGTGCCTCCTAAGAGAGAAGAAATAACTATATAATTTGATGATGAAAAAACTTTTGCTCATACTTTCAATCTGTTTAATGTACTCCTGTAATAATACAAAAACCAAGGATGTTAATCTACAAACACAAACAACAACACCTTTGGCGGAGGATATTTTTGGCAACCCTGAGTATTTAGCAATGTCATACGGAGGATACCGGTATGAAGATCATGGTAAAGAACCAACAATAGAACAACTTAAGGAAGATCTTAAACTATTAGCTTCCCTTAAGGTTAAGCTGCTTCGTACTTACAAAGTGCATAAACCGCAGGCCATTAATCTGTTACAGGCCATTAATGAGTTAAAAGCAGAAGATCCAAGTTTTGAAATGTATGTTATGCTTGGTGCTTGGATCGATTGTAAAAATGCATGGACAGATGGAGAGCCAGTGCATAATGAGGAGAGTGCGGCCAATGAAGCACAGATCATCGTGACGGCACATTTAGCAAACAAATATCCAGATATCGTGAAGGCCATAGCGGTAGGAAACGAAGCCATGGTAAAATGGGCGACCACGTACTATGTTGAGCCGTGGGTCATCCTAAAGTGGGTAAACTATCTTCAGGATTTAAAACAAAAGGGCAAGTTGTCCAAGGATTTATGGATAACCAGCTCAGATAATTTCGCCTCTTGGGGTGGTGGTGGAGAAGAATACCATGTTGAAGACTTAAATAATTTAATCAAAGCCGTTGATTTCCTTTCAGTGCATACCTATCCAATGCACGACACCCACTATCAACCAGAGTTTTGGTTGGATCAGGAAGGTTTGGAAGGAAAAACCGATATGGAAAAAATTGAAATTTCCATGCTCAGGGCAAAACAGTATGCTATCAACCAATATGAAAACGTAAAAAAATATATGGAAAGCCTGGGCGTAAATAAACCAATTCATATCGGGGAAACCGGATGGGCAAGTTTTTCGGATGGGCATTACGGTACCAATGGTTCAAAAGCTTGCGATGAATACAAAGAAGCATTGTATTACCAGTACATGCGGGATTGGACGAACGAAGCCAAGATGTCTTGCTTTTATTTTGAAGGGTTTGATGAGCCTTGGAAAGGAGGGCCTAACAGTGGGAATTCAGAGAAGCATTTTGGATTGTTCAAAGTTGATGGAAAAGCAAAATACGTGCTTTGGGATGAAGTGGACAAAGGGACTTTTGAAGGCTTGACCCGAAATGGAAATCCAATAACAAAAACCTATAATGGAGATAAAGAAGCATTCATGAAGGATGTGGAAGTACCACCTACTTCAGAGGAATGGCACGCCAATAAAGAATAGAATTCAAAATGATGAAAGCGTTAAAGTATTCCATATTATTTATAGCGACCTTAATACTGATGAGTTGTAAAAATGAAAACAAGATATTGACCATAGAAGTTTTCGAAACTTCGGCAAAAGGCAATGCACTTTCAAAAATCACCGAGTTTCAAAAAACAGATAGTTTGGTGACGCTAAAGCTAAATCCAGAAAAAACTTTTCAAACTATTACTGGGTTTGGCGGCGCATTTACAGAAGCCTCGGCATATTTATTAAATAAGTTGAGCAAGGAAAATCGCAAAAAAATCATTGATGCATATTTCAGTAAAGAGGGTGCCCATTATTCTTTGACAAGGACTCACATGAATTCCTGTGATTTTTCAGTGAGCAACTATTCTTATGCCCCATTGGAAGGTGATAAAAACCTAGAGCATTTTACAATTGAAGAGGACAAAGACGATTTGATCCCTTTCATAAAAGAGGCCATGGCCGCTTCAACCGATGGGTTTAAGATTTTTGGTTCACCATGGACTGCCCCGCCTTGGATGAAGGATAACAACAATTGGGTTGGGGGTACATTATTGCCTGAATATTACGAGACTTGGGCTTTGTTCTTTTCAAAATATGTAGATGCTTATAAGGCCGAAGGTATTGATATTTGGGGTTTCACGGTTGAGAACGAACCGCTTGGAAATGGAAATAACTGGGAAAGTATGCATTACACTCCTGACGAAATGACCCATTTTGTTCAGAATTATTTAGGGCCAAAATTAGAGGCGGACGGCAAAGGGGATTTAAAGATTTTAGGTTACGATCAAAACAGGGAACATCTAAAAGAGTGGATAGATTCTCAGTATAAAAATGAAGAAACCTCGAAGTATTTTGATGGTACGGCCATCCACTGGTATGCAAGCACTTTCCACTATTTTCCTGAGGAATTGCAATACGCCCACAACAAGGCTCCGGACAAACTTTTAATTCAATCCGAAGCTTGTGTAGATGCCGAAATACCCGTTTGGAAAGATGATGCCTGGTACTGGAAAAAGGAAGCCACGGATTGGGGCTGGGATTGGGCACCGGAGGAAGATAAGCACAAGCACCCAAAATATGCCCCCGTTAATCGCTATGCTCGTGATATCATCGGATGTCTAAATAATTGGGTCGATGGCTGGGTAGATTGGAATATGGTTTTGGATACAAAGGGAGGGCCAAACTGGTTTAAAAACTGGTGTATTGCTCCGGTTATTGTCGCTCCCGATAAAGATGAGGTGTATTTCACCCCATTGTACTACACCATGACTCATTTTAGTAAGTATATCAGGCCAGAAGCCAAAATAATTGGATTGGAAAACTCCGATGACAAATTAATGGCAACTGCGGCTCAAAACCCTGACGGCTCAATAGTAGTCGTTCTTTTCAATGAATTTAAAACCCCAAAAACCATAAACCTATCGCTACATGACAAACATGTGGAATTTTCGATTGATGCACAAGCTATTCAAACGATTATAATTCCCAAGCAAGAACTAATTACTAACTAAATACAAAATTATGTCTAACGTAAAAACAGCAGCAGGCGATAGAGTGCCATTGGGCCAAAAAGCAGCCTTCGGAGCCGGCCATCTGGTTTTGAACCTGTATCCTGGAGCTCTCGGTTTCTTTATGTTCTTCCTTTTGACGGCCTTTGGAATGGATCCATTTTTAGCAGGTCTTTTAGGAGGGTTGCCAAGATTTTTTGATGCGATTACCGATCCTATTATGGGATTCATTTCGGATAATACCAGTTCAAAATGGGGAAGGCGCAGACCTTATATCTTCGTTGGGGGTATTATCAGTGCCATCACCTTTGTGCTGCTTTGGCAACTGGATGAGAACAACTCCTCCAACTACAATTTTTGGTATTTCCTCATTATGTCCATGGTGTTCCTTATAGGCAATACCATGTTTGCCACGCCTTTGGTTGGTTTAGGGTATGAGATGACCTCAGATTACAACGAGCGTACACGACTAATGGCATTTTCCCAAACAGTGGGATTAATAGCCTGGGTAATTGTGCCCTGGTTTTGGGTCATCATTGCTGACCCTGATATTTTCGAGGATCAAGCCGAAGGTGTGCGGACCATGGCCATTTATGTGGGAATTGCCTGTTTGGTACTTGGAATGTTACCAGCTATCTTTTGTAGAGGTATGGATTCAGGCAATATGGGGGACAGGAAACCGCTGACATTAAAAACCATTTTTTCCAACGTAAAAGATTTGTTCAAAAGTATTGGAGAAGCGGTTAAGAACAAACCTTTCATGAAATTATGTGGCGCAACATTTTTAGTTTTTAATGGGTATCAAATTGTAGCATCTTTCAGTTTCTTCATTTTTGTGTTTTATATTTTTAATGGAAGTTATGAAGCTACAGCCACATGGCCGGCGTGGTTCAGTTCCGTTGGGGCATTGGTTTCGGCATTTTTGGTGATTCCGATAGTTTCAAAAATGGCTACCAAATGGGGCAAAAAGAAAGCATTTATCATTTCAACGGCGCTTTCAATTGTGGGTTATGCCTTAAAATGGTGGTCTTTTACACCAGATAATGTGTGGTTGTCCTTTATACCAATTCCATTGATGTCCTTTGGTTTAGGAAGCTTGTTCACCTTGATGATGAGTATGACTGCTGATGTATGTGATTTGGATGAATTGGTTAATGGCATGCCTAGGAAAGAAGGCACCTTCGGAGCTTTGTACTGGTGGGTTGTAAAACTTGGGCAAGGCTTGGCATTGGTTTTGGGAGGCCTTGTTTTGAGCATGATAGGATTTGATGGCAATGCGGCCACACAAACCGCAGATACACTGACCAAACTGAGAATTGCGGATATAGTGATTCCCGTGGTAACCGCTGGATTGGCTATTTGGGTGATGTGGAAATATAGCCTAACGGAAGAAAGAGCTAAAGAGATTAAATCTGAATTGGAAGAGAGAAGAGGCGTACTTAAATAGTAATATGGAAATTAAATAAACAAACTAAAATAAAATGTCAACAAAAGTATTAATCATAATAGGAGTTGCTCTGCTGGTCATTGCACTTCTTAGCGGCATAAAAACTAACTCCGGCAAAAGGCTGTTGAGTATAAAGCTTGGAGTGATTTTAGGTGCGATAGGAATTTTATTGATGATATATGCAAGTTATTCGTCAAACTTGGTGAACTATAATAGACAGATAGAACAGGTTTCCATTGGAAATAAGCTTAGCATTGAAGGCCCGGTAAAATCGACACAAGTGATTTCACCAATAGATAAAGACTCAGTGGATTGCAGAATTTTAACAATGGGCGTGTATCCTGAGGCTAACAAAAATGATATTTGGGTATTGATCAGGCCAACGGACGATCGCTATTATCCGCAGTCTGATCATACCAATACTTCCTATAAAAGAGACGGCGAATGGCAAGTAGTCACGCGTTTTGGAGGAGATTTGGGGGAGGCTTACGATCTAATTGTTTATGAAGCTGATGCACAAGCCTCGCAATTCTTTAGTGCCACGATCGAAAAATGGAAAAAGAACGAGGACTACCCGGGATTGCAACTGGCAGAATTGCCTGCTGGTGCAAAGGAAGTGGATCGAATCAAAATCTATACAAGGAAAAATTGTAGAGGTGTATTTTAAAATAAAATAAAAAAATTGGAAAATGTCGTACAGAGAAGCATCATATTACAAATCGAATTATAGTCAAATCGCTACTCCAGGGATCAACCTTGCGGATTATTCGTTGGAAGAATTAAAGGCCCTATGGCGCAAAACCATTGAAGACGGATTTCATGGTATTTGTTTTAGTATGTACCGTGATGGGCAGTCACCAGGTGATGATATAAGTATGCAACAGGTAGAGGAGCGTATTAATATTTTAAAACCTTATGTTGGTGCCATCCGATCGTTTTCATGTATTGAAGGCAATGAATTTGTGCCGATGGTTGCCAAAAAGCATGGCCTCAAAACTCTGGTAGGTGCATGGCTGGGAGATGATAAGGAAGATAATGAAAAAGAAATAGAAGGTTTGATATCCCTGGCTAAATCAGGCAACGTGGATGTGGCAGCTGTGGGTAATGAAGTGTTGTATCGAAACGATTTGACTTTGGAAGAATTGGTTGGCTATATCAATCGAGTTAAGGAAGCCCTTGCTGGGTTGGATATTCCAGTTGGTTATGTGGATGCCTATTACGAGTTTTCTAGGCATCCCATATTAGTGGAAAGCACCGATGTGGTTTTGGCCAATTTATATCCCTATTGGGAAGGTTGCCCAATTGAATATGCTTTGGGTCATATGCAGGCCATGTTTGGTTCTGTGGTTGATGCCGCTCAAGGTAAGCCTATCATTATTACCGAAACCGGATGGCCAAGTGAGGGTGGTGGACTAGATGGAGCTATAGCTGGAGGGGAAGCGACCATGAAGTATTTCATCGATACCATAAGATGGACCAAGGAGAACGACATCCCCATATTTTATTTTTCATCTTTTGACGAGTCATGGAAAACTGGAAATGAAGGTGATGTTGGAGCCTATTGGGGGCTTTGGGATAAGCAAGAAAACTTAAAATATTAGTAGTAGATATGGGTCAATCCCAATGGTGTCAATTTTAAAATATTAGTGAACAGGTGGCGCAAACTTCAAAGTATCCGAAGCTTTTAAATGCGCGAGAACAAAATTATGTCAGAAGTTAAGAAAGCATCAAAAAATACAGTTCCATTTGGACAAAAGGTAGCCTTTGGCATTGGTATGTTGGCCAATCAGATGTTTCCTGCTATTCTTGGTATTTTTATGGTGGTCTTGATTCAAGATTTAGGCTTTACAGGTTGGATGTGGTCCCTTATTTATTTTTTTCCGAGAATATTTGATGCGATTACAGATCCGATAATGGGTTACATTTCAGATAATACAAAATCCAAATGGGGCCGAAGACGCCAATATGTTTTGATTGGTGGCTTAATGATGGGCATTGCCTATATTTTTATGTGGCAGCTCTTTAGGGAGAATTCGTTGAGTTTTAATTTTTGGTATTTCTTCCTTTGGTCCATTGTTTTTTATTTGGGACTTACATTTTTTAGCGTTCCTTATGTCGCCATGGGCTACGAGATGAGTGATGATTTTCACGAGCGTACTAGCATTATGGCCGTGGCCCAATGGATCGGGCAGTGGGCTTGGGTAATTGCTCCTTTGTTTTGGATAATTATGTACGATCCGGAGTGGTTTCCGTCGGCTGATGTTGCGGTAAGACAATTGGCTATTTGGGTTGCTATCCCATGTGCTATTTGCGCTATAGTTCCAGCAATATTTATTAAGAGTAAATCAACATTAAATGAGGATTACAAGCCTTTGAACTTTGCAAACGTCGGCAATAGCCTGATTAATATATTCCATAGTTTCATTGAGGCCTTTAAAATTAGGGCGTTTAGAAAATTATGCGCTGCCACATTTTTGATTTTTAATGCATTTAATACTGTTGCAGCCCTCACTTTTTTCGTTATTGTGTATAAGCTATTTAATGGAGATGCCGCCGCCAGTGGTATTTGGGTATCCTTGTTTGGTTGCATAGGGGCTTTGGGTACTACATTTATTGTTATTCCTACTGTAACTTGGATGTCCAAAATCATGGGCAAAAAAAGAGCATTTATGCTGTCTCAGGGTATTTCAGTGATAGGCTATATTTTACTTTGGTTTCTATTTGTTCCGGGCAAACCGTGGATGTATATTATTGCCCTACCGTTTTTTTCCTTTGGAATAGGAAGTTTGTTCACTATAATGATGTCCATGACGGCCGATGTCATCGATATTGATGAGTTAAACTCTGGATTGAGGAGAGAAGGGATATTTGGCGCGATTTATTGGTGGATGGTAAAAGTAGGCTTTGCCATTGCGGGTGCGCTCAGTGGGGTGATTATTACCTATGTTGGATTCAATCCTGAGCTAGCAACAACAGATCAACAATCTGCAGTGGACGGGCTCCATGCCTTCTTTTGCTTTTTCCCTATGGCAGGTACTTTAATAGCCATGTTCATTATGAGGAATTATGATGTAACGGAAGAACGAGCCAATGATATAAGGGCAGCACTTGACAAAAGAAGTGATAAATTAGAATTACAAATTAATGGTTAGTCGCTATGTCTTTTAGAAAAAATAAAATCATGTCACTCTCTGGACTAGACTTGGATAACAAAACACCAAAGGGGCTTCAGAATTTGTTCAAGCGTGTTTTAAAAAATGGCATGCATGGGCTTTGTTTTAGTGCATATAAAGAAGGTCAGGCACCTGGCGCGCAGCTTTCGGAAAAGCAAATCAGGAAGCGTATGAAAGTTATCCAACCATATACTAAATGGATACGCTCATTTTCTTGTACTGACGGAAACGAGATAATACCCAGAATAGCAAAGGAGTATGGTATCAAAACTTTAGTAGGGGCATGGTTGGGCGATGACGCCGTAATTAATCAAAAAGAAGTCACTAATCTTAAGAAACTGGCCAATGCAGGCTATGTGGATATTGCTGCTGTTGGTAATGAAGTGATGTACAGAGGGGATTTGACCGAAGAGGAATTGCTGGCTTTTATATATGATGTTAAAGAGGAGGTTACTGAGGTGCCCGTGGGGTATGTAGATGCATATTACGAATTCAGCCACAGACCAAAAATAACGGAAGCCTGCGATGTTATTTTGGCTAATTGCTACCCGTATTGGGAAGGATGTAGCATTGAATATTCCCTGATATACATGAAAGATATGTACCATCAAGCAATGAAGGCTGGTAATGGGAAAAAAGTGATTATCACTGAAACAGGTTGGCCGAGCGAGGGAGAAGGGCTCAATGGTGCATTTCCATCTGTTCCCAATGCTACAAAATATTTTATAAATGCCCAGCACTGGTCGGCTGAAGATGATATTGAAATGTTCTATTTCTCTTCCTTTGATGAATCTTGGAAAGTGGGAGCTGAAGGAGATGTTGGCGCCTATTGGGGTATTTGGGACAAGAATGAAAAGCAGAAGTTTTTCAACCAATCTTCTTTAATGAAGAACCGCAAGCGGCCATTCTTTTAGGCCATTACAGAGCTACTCTAGGGAATGTGCATATACAAGCTTGTGGAAATCTGAAATCCACCACAACATTACCACAACAATTGGGTATTTAACTAGTAATCAAACGGTTAAATTTCATTTCTATTTTTCGTGGAAACAACGGTATTTACTGGATGTATTTGAGAAATGGGCTGTAAAAACAATTTTTTTTTGGCAGTGTATATATTTTGTAGGGGCTTCAAATAGTGTTTGTTCATTGTTCATACATAACTTTGAGAAACAACGAACTAAGAATTCAATTAATTATTTTAAAAACTTTTTATGATGAAAAAAATTACTTTTTTAATGGTGCTGTTAATAGCATCTTTCAGTTATTCTCAGGACTTGCTTTTGGGGTTTGAAGATGCCGAAAGTGGAGGGCTCGATGGTGGGCCTTTTGGTAACGCAAATGCATTGCAAGTCAATGTTGTTACAGATGCCGGTACAAATGGAACAAAGGTGGCAGAGTTTATTGCAAACTCGATGGGTGAAATTTGGCAAGGCATCAATTTGAATTTAACTACTGACGTTGATTTAACCAGTACTCAAACCATGACCATCGATGTCAAGTCGGCAACGGCAATTACCTTTTTGGTAAAAGTTAATGATGGCACGGGCCCTGAGGCCGCAGCTTCGGTTACCCACAACGGTGATAATACTTGGCAAACGCTTTCCTTTTCCTTTAACACATCTCTTGATGGAAAAGCGGCCATGGCAAATGGGGTTTACAATGGTTTTGTGATTCACGCCTATTGGGCTCCCGGAGCGACAACATTCGGTGAGGTAACAGCTGATGAAAGAACCTTTTATGTAGATAATATAATGGGTCCAGAAAATACGGATACTTGTTCCAATGGGATGATGGATGGAGACGAAACAGGAGTAGACTGTGGAGGCTCTTGCCCAAATGCTTGTATTACGCCACCAGCTATTTCGGCGCCAGTTCCTCCTGCTAGGGCACCAGGCGATGTGTTTTCAATATACAGTGACGCATATACCGATTTTACCGTGGATAATTTTGACCAAGGCTGGTGCGGTGGTGCGCATGCTTCAGAAGTTATGATTGCTGGCAATCCTACATTGAAAAAGAATACGGGTATTGTGTGCCAGGGGATTGATTTTTCTTCGAATAAGCAAGATCTATCTGGTTTTACACACATACACTTTGATTTTTGGGTAGCTGATACTGACCTGACAGGTGATGTATTCAATGTAAAGTTGGTAGACTTTGGCGGAGGTGGAGCTGAAGCTTCAGCATTAGAAGTTAATATTAATGGCGGTACCACTCCTGCGCTTGTGGCAGGGTCTTGGGTATCTGTTGATGTAGATATTACGTCTTTAACGCCGCCAGTAGCTGGAAGCCTCACAAGAAGCGATATTGCCCAAATAGGAATTACAACAGCCAATGTGGACAATCTGTGGTTTGACAACATTTATTTGCACAAAAATACCACTTTAAGTAACGACGAATTCACCCAAGCATCGTTTAAAGTGTTCCCAAATCCATCTGAGGATAGCTGGACGGTGAGTACTCAGAACGAGCAGATAGAATCTATTAGCGTATACGACGTATTAGGAAAGCAAGTGCTAAGAACTTTGCCTAGTACTAGTGAAGCTAGGTTGGACGGATCAGCATTAAAATCTGGTATATATTTCGCAAGAATACAAACCGCCAGAGGATTGAGTAGTATCCGATTGGTAAAAAAATAGAGTGACCCAAGTTTAATAGTTGTTTAGTTTAGAAATGAAAACCTGCAAACAGTTTAGTTTGCAGGTTTTCTTATTTTTAGAGCTCTCAGGTAAAACGGATATCCGTAATTATTTAATCCAAAATTATTGGCACACCCGATTGGTACAGTTTAGATTCAAGCTCGGGAACGTCTATTTTGGCAAATTTAGTAAGTCGCTTTTCAATTCTCCTGAAAAGGGCTTTAGCCATTTCTAAACTTTCCATTTGCATTTTTGTTGGCCCGTACGATGTGTTTAGGCCGCGTTCGGCAGTGGTCAATCTTGCTGAAATAAGTTGAACTTGTTTCTCCCTTATTTCGGCTTTTGAGCTATTGCCATAAAGGACTTCGTTTAAAGCATACATCTCTTTTTTAAGGTTGCTTATTTGTGCTTCAACTTCACCTGGTGTTTTCTGCAGATATAAGGTAGCTTTCTCCAAGGCTTTTAATTTCTTTGAGGCCTTTTGAAAGTCGGAAGTTGCAGATATATATTTGGCTTTAAATGCTTTCAACGCTCTAGAATAGGATTCAATTTCATTGGAAATAGGATTGTTTATAACCCCATTTCGGATACTTTCCACTTCAAAAGATTGAGGTTCTGACAAAGCTTTAATTTCTCCATTAATATTTGAAAATATGGAAACGCTGTATCTTCCCTCTTTAGCCAATGCGTTGTAATAGTAATCTAGAGGATTTTTATTTAATTTATCAATATTTAAGGTTGGTTTTGAAGGGATTTTTAAATCCCAAGCAATACGATTAAAACCTTTTTTGTAGGGTGCTTTTAATCGGGTAACAAAGTTCTCTTGATCATCCTTCACTACTAAAATAATGGAAGCGCCCGCCTCGTTTTTTTCGTTTTCTAGTTGTTGCCAGCCTGGGAAGGGAATATCTTTATTATCTTTTTTTAATGCTTTTTCGGTTTTTGTTCTTTTCGACTTTAAGCTTTCAAAATCATAGGGAAGGTAATAGGTGAATACTGCGCCAAATTCTGGGTTTTTAGCTGTAAAAAATGATGCACCCTGACTGGACGTGCCTAAATTAATAGGTTTGTACTGTAACGCTTTTCGGGGTTTGAATAGCATTGGGCTTTTTAAGGCGTTTGGATCAATGTTCCTCAAAGGGCTATAGTCATCCAAAACATAAAACCCTCGACCAAAGGATGCCGCTACAAGGTCATTTTCCCGTTTTTGAATGGCCAAATCCCTAATGGCTATAGTAGGCAGGCCTTCCGAAAATTTAGTCCATTTTTCACCCTGATTAAAGCTGACATAAATACCGTATTCCGTTCCTAAAAACATCAAGTTCGGGTCAACATGATCCTGGACGATACGCCAAACCAAGGTGTTATCTGGAAGACCATTGACAATTGGTTTCCAAGATTTTCCCCCATTGGTGCTTTTCAGCAAATATGGTTTGTAATCCCCAAATTTATGATTATCCAATGCCACGTATACAGTATTAATATTGTGAAGATCCGCCTTAATATCATTTACAAAAGCTGAAGCAGGTACGTTTGGTAAATCATCCACTAAAACTTTTGTCCAAGTTTCACCGCCATTTTGGGTATACTGAATAATGCCATCATCAGTGCCTGCATAAAGCACATTCTCATCCAATGGAGATTCTGAAAGCGAAGTAATCGTATTGTAAGTGGACATGGCGTACACATCCCATGCGGCATCCCAACTCTGTTGTTTGCCCATAATGGGAAGTTCAAATCGCTCTTGATTTTTGGTTAAATCCTTTGAAATCGGTGTCCAGCTATCACCGCGATTGTCCGACCTCCAAACACGTTGCGAACCAAAATAAATACGTTTTGGATGGTGTTGACTCACTAAAATGGGGGAGTCCCAATTGTTGCGTTCATAAGGTTCGTCAATACCTTCTTGAGGTTTGATATAGACCGATTCTCGATTACTGATATCAACCCTTCTCAAATTGCCCTGCTGGGATTGTGCATAAACAATATTGGGATTGCCAGGCTCGGTAGCCGGTTGATGGCCGTCACCACCTAAAAGCACATACCAATCGGAATTTGCAATCCCGTTTGCCCTGAAGGTTCTTGACGGCCCGCCTTGGGAATTATTATCCTGTGTACCGCCGTAAATATTATAAAACGGCTCAGCATCATCAACCGCCAATTTGTAAAATTGAGTTATTGGTAGATTGTTGACAAATTTCCAAGTTTCAGAGCCATCAAATGATTCATAAAGGCCGCCATCACTTCCGATGAGCATATAATTTGGATCGTCTGGTTTGAAGACTAAAGCATGGTCATCCCCGTGTTTATTGTCCTTTTTCATGACCTTAAAGGTTTTTCCACCATCTTCCGAAACCAGTGTACTATTGTTCATTAAATATATTTTATCAAAAACATGGGGAGAAGGGATAAGCTCCTGATAGTAGTGAGGCCCCGTTCCGGAAGGTACCGTATCGGACATTTTGGTCCAACTCATTCCTCCATTTTCAGAACGAAAAACGCCGCCGGTTCTCCGGTGCAGTTCAATTGTAGCATAAACCACATCGGGGTTTATCGGAGAGATAGCCAGTCCAATTTTACCCATATCTATTTTCGGGAGTCCAGTTTTGAGTTTGTCCCAAGTCTCGCCTCCATCCGTGCTTTTGTAAATTCCAGAGCCTGGGCCACCACCCATGTAGGATGCCACATTTCTATGGCGTTGCCAAGTTGCAGCATAAAGCGTTTTTTCGTCCCTTGGATCTATAACTATGTCGGTAGCCCCTGTCCATTCATTGTCGCTTAAAACCAGCTTCCAAGTGTCGCCCCCATCATTGGTTTTGTAAAGCCCACGTTCTCCACCCGAACTCCACAATGGTCCCTGTGCGGCCACCCAGATTTCATTTGAATTTTTTGGATTCACAATTATTTTAGAAATGTGTTCCGACTTTTTTAAGCCTTTATTTTGCCATGTCTGGCCCCCATCATAACTTGCATAAATACCGTGCCCGATACCTACATGCCTGCCCCCAACATTCTCTCCTGTTCCTACCCAAACAGTATTAGGATTATTAGGGTCGAGTGTAATGCAACCTGTGGAATAAAACGCTTCTTTGTCAGTTAGTGGTGTCCAGGTAGAGCCAGCATTTTCAGTTTTCCAAACACCACCCGAACCAACGGCTACATACCATATATTCTGATTCCTTGGATGAATGGCAATGTCCGCAATGCGCCCTGACATAAAAGCTGGACCGATACTTCTGAATTTCAGACCTGAAAAGGTAGAGTCTTTTTTAGTCTCTGCTTTTATTTGGGAATTGATACTAAAATTACAGCATAAAAATGCAATTATGGGAAGAATAAATTTTGGGTGCATCATTACAGTTTTTCAACAAAATTAAGAATTGGACTACCAGATATGCTAATTTTTAGCAAAAAGATAACATAATTATAGGTCTATATCAAATGTTTGTTTCTGAATGCAATGCCTGAACCTGTTTTGAGATAACGCTCAAAGTCGTATGCTTTTTGCTTATCGTTAAATTCTATAATATTAATCAACTTGACAGGTAATCTGCTTTTAGTGTAATGCACTTGCTTATTGTTGTGTGCTTTTAATCTGTTTGCAACATTTGCGGTGTATCCTGTATAAAAAGTATTGTCAGAACATTTTAAAATATAAATAGCGTAGGATAATCTCATAAGAATTCTCTAAATCTAGAAATGATAAATTTAAGCACTTCATTTCAGTAAACCACTAGCGTTTTTGGACAAGTCCACCGAAGCTCTCAGATTTATGTTAATCAATACATGACTTCATATCTCCTTTAAATAAAAAGCTCTCCTTCGCATAAAGCTTCGGAGAGCGTAGGTGGAGTCGCCGAGAATCGAACTCGGGTCCAAACAAGTAACCAAAGAGCTTTCTACACGTTTAGTCTTTACTTGGGTTTTCGATTAGGAGCTGGTCAAAGACAACCTACTCATAACTTAGCTTCTAAATCTTGAAAGGGCATCAAAGCGCTACCCGATCTTGGTCAATTTTTACGATGCCTCAAAAAGGAACGCCACTAACCAAGGCTTTCCGGAGACATTTAGCTTTCCCGCCTAGCGGGACGTGGCTTGAACTTACTATAATTCAGTTATTAAGCAGCTAAAGCGTAGTTATTCTCGCCGTTTAAAATTTGGTCTAGCCTTTAACGTGTTTCAAAACCATTACACGACGTGCTTACCGTTCAATTAATCTCGCTGTCAAAACCAGTCGACCCCTTAATGAGATAGCAAATTTTTTAATTTGCATTATCGAATTAATCCCGTCCCGATAACTATCTGGATTGCTTCGGGATCTCATCTTTCAAACAGTAATTTTTATTTGGGCGTTACCCACTTTTGCTTTTAATGGCAAAAGTGCGTCGGGCTATCCGCTATATCTTTTTAAAACGTCATTGCGAGGACGAAGGACGTGGCAATCTCCTAAATTTTTGGCTTTACCAAACATCTATCCATCCAAGGTTTTAAAAAGGATGCCGCTTCTATCCCTAACGCGGACGGCAAATTTACCAAAATCTTTGCTAATCATGCCAAATCCATTTAATTTAGAGCAAAAATTATTCCAAAGGTTTGGTTGGCAGTCTCAGTCAGGGTAAACAGTTAAACAAATCAACGATTAAACAAATAAACGAGTCCACATGAAATTCGCCGTCATAAAAGAACGAAAAAATCCGCCCGACCGCAGGGTGGTATTTTCGCCATCAAAATTAGAAGAAGCCAAAAAAAAGTTTCCAGAAGCTGAGTTTAAGGTAGAGTCTTCAGATATTAGGGTATTTCCCGATGAGGCATATGCATCAAAAGGTTTTGAGGTTGCCGAAGACGTTTCAGGTTGTGATGTCATGATAGGTGTAAAAGAAGTGCCGATTGAAGCACTCATCCCCAACAAAAAATACTTTTTCTTTTCGCATACCATCAAAAAACAACCATACAACAGAACCTTGTTGCAAGCTATTTTAGAGAAAAATATAGAACTCTACGACCATGAAACCATCGTAAACGAACAGGGCTTTCGTCTCATTGGTTTTGGTCGTTATGCAGGTATTGTCGGCGCTTATAATGGTTTTAGAGCGTGGGGCTTACGATTTGATTCTTGGGAATTACCAAAGGCTGGTCCATTGCCCAATCAGTTAGCTTTAATTGATGAACTGAATAAAATTGATTTGCCGAACATAAAAATATTACTGACGGGTAGCGGTAAAGTATCTAATGGCGTACAAGAAATGTTGGACGCCATGAATATCAAATCTGTTTCTATGTCGGACTATTTAAATCAAGATTTTGATGAACCAGTGTACTGCAAAATCGATGTGTTGGATTATAACAAGCGTTTGGATGGAACTGAGGTTACCGATGTATTCGATTTTTTTAACCATCCCGAAAAATACGAATCCAATTTTATGCGTTTCGCCAAAGTAACCGACTATTATATTGCAGGTCATTTTTATGGCGACGGCGCACCGTATTTATATACCCGTGAGGATGTAAAATCCCCAGAATTCAATATTAAGGTAGTTGCTGATATCAGTTGTGATGTAGATGGGCCGGTGGCAACTACACTTCGTGCTTCAACAATTGCCGACCCTATTTACGGTTACGACCCCCAAACCGAAACAGAGGTGGATTACAAAAATGAAAATGCTATCACCGTAATGGCCGTGGACAATTTGCCATGCGAACTGCCGCAAGATGCCAGCGAGGGCTTTGGCGAAATGTTTTTGGAACATGTGATTCCTGCATTTTTCAATAATGATGAAAATGGCGTTTTGGAAAGAGCAAAAATTACCGAAAACGGAAAATTGACCGAGCGTTTTTCGCACTTACAAAATTATGTTGTTGGTATCGAATGAATTAAAATCAAATTAATACATTTGTAGGCAAAGTAATATTAAAAAGAGGATGAAAACGGCATTGGTAACGGGGGCAGCTTCTGGCCTAGGGTATGAGTTGGCACTCCTTTTGGCCAAAGACGGTTATAAATTAATATTGGTGGACATAGACACCAAGAGCCTTCTGAGCACAAAAAATGCTATTGAGCAGTTGTATGATATTGAAATATGCACTTTGCAGAAGGATTTAAGCCTCCCGAATATTGCCCAAAGTATAATGGATGATATTGATAATGAATCTATTGATGTGCTTATCAATAATGCAGGTTTTGGGTTGTTCGGCTCCTTTGCAGAGACGGATTGGGAACGTGAATCTGCTATGTTGCATCTACATATTTTAACCACAACACATCTAACCAAACTGGTTCTAGGCGGAATGTTGGAAAGAGGCTCTGGAAAAATCCTGAATATGTCGTCCTTGGCCGCCTTTCAGCCTGGACCATTAATGTCCATTTATTACGCTTCCAAAGGGTATATGCTCTCTTTTTCGGAAGCTATTGCCAATGAACTCAAAGGAACGGGGGTTACCGTTACGGCACTTTGTCCGGGCCCTACAAAAACATCGTTCCAAAAAACGGTTTCCGAAAACACTTCAGAGAACAAGATAAAGTTCAACATGGCTTGTGCCAGGAAAGTGGCGCATTATGGTTATAAAGCTATGCTTAAAGGAAAAACCTATGCCATTCCTGGTAGTTTTAATAAATTTTTAGCTACCCTGCCACGTTTTGTGCCTCGAAAAACAGCAACCCATATTGTAAGCACCATCCAGAAAAAGAATAGGACCAATTAAGATGGGACTTGGTTTTGAGATTCATAAAGTGACTGAAACACCCAAAACCCCAAATTCAAAAAGGTACCGAAAATCAGTGTGAAGAACCAAGGTTCAAGATGTTCCGACGGATTTAAAATGATTTGGAATATATCACTGAAAAGTGCACTAGGGTTTTGAATAATTTCCCAAGAATTATAGCGTAAAAACCGACCGAGGTAAACGCCAAAAGCGGATAGAACTAATAATCCCGGGATGAAAATGTCAAGAGTTTTCTTTTTAAGATAGGTTTTCAATATTGTTATCATATCAATAAACGAGAGGTAAAACAAAAGCAATCCAGTAAATGCAAAAGTGGTTACCGTAAGGATGTCCAACCAAATGAGCGCTTTTGAGCTCAACCGCAGATGAATCAAATCTGTAATAATATATGGCGCATTCGGTAAAAAAAGCAGCCAAACCCCAAACCAAAACACGAACCACAATTTGTTGAGTTTGGGGATGCTCGATAAATATGTGGTAATGGCAAAGGGTATGACTGCTAAAAACAAATTCCAAACCAAAAACAAGTAAAAGAAGGAATGTGTCAGTTTCATGCGTATCATCAACAAAATGATGCTGAAGGCCATACAGGCTGTAAGTATGGCGAATATTTTAAAGCGGGCTGTTATAAGGTGTTTGATGTTATTCATTCGAAATAAGATTTATATCAATGATTAAAAAAGTGATGACACCAAGAATATAGGCCGCCACGTCCGAGACATGAAAGGTGCTTCCCAAAAGCAGAATGGCGGTTTGATTGTGTTCCATACCCAGTAGGCTAAGTATATTAAGTAGTTGGAGCAACTCGATACAAAGGGCAAAAAGGAATACGGCTATTGCCAGTTTAATGGAATCCACTTTTAGGAAACTTTTAAAAAAGCAATAGATTAAAATAACCACCAGAAAGTCACCTACCGTGTGGCGGATGAATCCGATTTTGAGGTATATGGCGATTAAGGCTTCTGAAATAAAGAGCAAAATGGCAAGGAGTAGGTATGTTTTGTTTACTTTCATTTATTTTGATTCTATCGCATCCAACCTTCAACTATATAATTGCGCTCGGTTACTTTGAACTCTGCGTTATTGTATGGTTTATACCAAAGTTCGATTCTACTTCCATATTTGTCTCCCCAGCTTCCTTCATATATGGTGAATTCCCCAGAATGTATTTTTTCATCTAAATCAATAAGTTTAATTTTTGATTTTTCTTTGATTCGTCTTTCCGATAGTCTATCGTTTGAGGTTATTTCAAATGCTTTTATATAGAAATAACCTAGTTGTCGGGGAGTGAAGTTCGTGTAGTAGCAATAGATCCCGGGTTGAGAACAGGATTCAATTAATAAGCTTGAATTTTCGAAATCTTCAGTTGACGGTTCATGATTCAAAGGTTTGTGAATTTCAATGCCTTTTGGAATCTTTTTGTGCACCCCGTAAAAATCCGGCGGCGAGTACGTGAAAACTAATAAGAAATATTTGAAAATGAAGTAAGTGAATACAATTTGTACAATTGCAAAATACCATCGTCTTTTGAATATCTGGATAATACTGGCAACAATTGTTCCTATTACATTTACAAGTAAAATAATGATGAACAAATTTATTATCCAATCACGTTGTAATGAACAGCCCAAAATGAATATTCCGAATATTCCGAAATATACCAGTAATGGGATCCACCAAATTTTGAAGTAATTTTTAATTTTTTCTTTCATAAGTATCTTGTGCGTTAGCGATTGCAGTGGTTAGCTTTTGGCGAGGCGCGCATCGAGCCAAAACTATGAGCGGAAAGCGCGGCCCCCGCTTTTGGGCGGGGGAAACCTGCCTGCCGGCAGGCAGGCGCCCTCGAAACAAACACCAACCAACAACATTATCCATTGTTCCAATCTATTTTTCGGGAAACGAACATCACGATAGCAAGTATCAGGAACAGGCCAATACTGCCTACCAATAGTGCGTAGTTTTCAAGTTGTATGATGACATAGATAAAGGCGTACAGCGCGCTGAGCGACGCCCCGATAAATAGCGGAAACTTAAATGTTTTTAATATTGATTTTGAATACAGGGTAATGAGAACGATGACCGAAATACCTGCAATTAAATAGGCTTTTAAGAAATTACTATGTTCTGAAATGGATACCAAAAGCGTATAAAACATAGTAAGTGCCAGCCCGATCATTAAATATTGAAAGGGGTGGATGTTGATTTTGCTGAGGGTTTGGATAAGGAAAAACACTAAAAATGTGAGGCCGATAACGAGGAAACCGTATTTGGCGGAGCGCTCACTTTTTTGATATTCGTCTACCATCACCATAAATTTTGTGCCGAATGCAAATTGGTTGAGATTGGGGATACTTTTTAAGTGCTGTTGAGAAAATGCACGGTTGATATGCAGTACTTTCCAATCGGCTTTAAAGCCCTCTTTTGTGATTTCCTTGGTTTCATCGTTAGGCAGGTAATTACCCATAAAACTGGGGTCTGCCCAATTGGAAGTCATTTGCATTGTGGTGGTTTTGCCAATAGGGATGAGCTCTATTTTTGTACTACCATTAAAGGTCATGGAAAATTTAAAATCGGTTTTTTGGGATTTAAAAATGGCTTCGCCGTCTACAAAACTGGATTCCAAAATGTCCAAATTGCTGTTGTGGTTTTGATTAAAATTGGTCTCAAAATTGTAGGCTTTATCCTTTAGGGAGATTTGGACTTCACTTTTGATGCCCTTCAAATTTGAGGTTTTGATGATAATACTGGCTTTGTCCCAAACAATGTCTTCGCTTTTGATGCCTTTTGCGGTTAAATCGACGGGAATATAATGGCCATCAAAATCCATTTGTGTAGTAAAAACAGCCGATTCAAAATTCCCCCGTTTTAAGGTTTTCGAATTGACATCAACTTTGGAATTAAGTTGCTCAGGAAAAATGTAAGCATGGTTTATGTGGGTTTGTGTTTCCTTAAAGTAGGTTTTTGTCTTTTCGTTATAGGTTTTGGTTTCCGTATAGGTTTTATAGGGTAGCTTTAGAATTGGCCCGTAAACCAAAACTTGGTTGCCCCATTTATGATTGATTTCCCTAACGACGTCCTGTTGCCTAAAGGCACGCTCGTTGATAAGGCTATTGATGTAGGACAAGGGTATGAGTAAAATAATGACCAAAAAACCAACCATAAGCATTCGAGCGGTGATGGATGTTTTTAGCCAGTGACCAAATTTGTTGGGTTGCGAGGTGTTTTTGGGGTGTGATTGTTGTGTTTCCATGTTTTTTAAATTTAAAGTACTTTGTTTTTCAAAGTGAAATGATAAAAAAATTTATTTCTGTTTATTTATGATAGCTTCAAGGGCATCTATATGTTTTTTGAATTCTGCTCTTCCCAGTTTTGTGGTAGAGTAGCGGGTGTTCGGTTTTCGCCCAATAAATTGTTTCTCTACTTTTATATATTCGGCCTTTTCCAAAGCTTTGGTGTGGCTTGCCAAATTACCGTCTGTGGCATCTAAAAGTTCTTTTAACTTATTAAAATCGGCGTACTCGTTTACCATCAAAATGGACATGATGCCCAATCTTATCCGGTGATCAAATAGCTTGTTTATATTATTAATTATACTCATATTCCTATTCCTGTAAAGACAGGAATCTTATTTGGTCAAAACGTACTTCTTAATTAGTCTAAACGTAAAGTATAAGACTAAGCTAATATTCAAAAATATCCAGAGGTAATATGAAAAAAATGCAATTTTTTCAATTGTTGTCATACTAGACAAACTAAAATATTCCCCTTTTGATTCATCATAAAAATCCTCATAATTTAAAAGAACCAGCCCGATTGCTATCCAAACAGCTATATCAACTATCAATAATAGGATAAGCAATAAAATCCTGTGGGCAATTTTCATTTCTTATACTTGTTCTTTAAGGTTTCAAGTTCAAAGTTACTGATTCCGATAGTTATCGGGACTTTAACTGCGACTGTGAACTACCTACTGAGATCTGTCATATTTAAAATGCATCCATGTGCCATAAATAATATGCATCAATCCAAAGCCGATCACCCATAACCAAAAGCCATACCCAGGTTGCCAAGCACCGATCAGTCCCAAAATAATTTGAACATAGCCCAGATATTGAATATCCCCAATACTATATTTTGATGCATTCACCAGTGCTAATCCATAAAAAATCAACATCAATCCTCCCGACTGGCCGTACTTCCCCTGGCTTAAAATAATCAATATATAAATGCCTCCCACTACTAGTGGTACCAAAAAGTTGAGTACCAATCGACGGGATGTGGCGTCCCAAATTTTGGCGCTATGCCTTTTTGCTTTTCGCGTTGTCAAAAGAATTCCGGTACCAATACTTAAAACGGCAACCAGGACTAAAGTTAAAAGACAGGTTTCATAAACCCAACCGTCCAAAATTAGCACGCCACCACTGTATGTGGTAACCAACCAATAGGCAATACCTGCCCCGATCAAGGCATAGATTCCGGCTAGCACACCTGATAGCCCACTGAGCGAAATAAATCTAGAGGACCGATTCATCATATCTTTTATTTCGCTGATGTCTTTTAAATAATCTTTTGATTCCATTTTAAAGTACTTTGAAATACAAAGTAAATAAAATATTTTGAAACTATCCTCATAATTTTTTGTTAAGTTTGAATGAGCATAAAACTTTTTCTCCAATGAACCCCGCCGAAGCTTATATTTTAAAACAGCAAGAACCTTATAAAACTATATTGTTGCAATTACAGGCTATCATCGAAGCGGTATTGCCAGAGCCAGAGATGCTGTACAAGTGGCGCATTCCATTTTTTTATAATGACGGCATTCCTATTTGCTTTTTGAATCAGTCGAAAGACTATGTGGACTTTGCCTTCTGGCATTTTAAAGGTCTGGATAAACATACAGAGCATTTTGTTGCCGGAACACGAAAATCTATTCGATCTTTGCGTTACAAAGCCGTTGATGATATCGATGATAAGGTTATTGTGTATGTACTTGAAAAACAATTGGAAATAAATACCAATCCGTTTAAGTTGATTTTGAAGCCCAAGCGGAAATAAAGCGGAGGATTGTTTTTTTTGCCTCCATACTGATTTTGTTGCTTACCACAAGATCAAAACACAGAATGGAACGTGTGCAACATGTCTTTAATTATGTTTTTGGTGTCGCCTTCTTTCAGGCTTTCAAAAGATACATAACCTCTGAAGTTTTGCTCTTTAATTATGGTAGCAATCTTTTTAATGTCCGCCGGTATTTTGGTGCTGTCCTTTGCTTTAACATGTTCTTTTACAAAATAATAATTGGCATAAGGTGCTAGTTTTTCAATTTCTGCATACGGGTCGTCAGATGGAAGACTCCCACAATCCAGAACCAAACCAAACCAATCGGAATTGACCCGTTCTAAAATATCGATAACTTCTTCACTAGAAAATAAAAACTCATCATGATTTTGCAGACCTGGGATCACGCCATATTCAGAACCAAATTCGGCGCAGGCTTTAAATTCCTCAACAAGCCATTCCTTAATTTGGTCTTTCGTAAAATCTGAACTTTTGTTTCTGCCCGTAAAAATCCTCATAATAGGAGCACCTAGTTTTGAGGATACTTCCAGCCATTCTTTAATCAATATTTTATCTGAATTTCGATTAGCCTTGTCCGGGGTTACAAAGTTATTGCGTACGCCCGTCCAAGCAATATCCAAGCCCAATTCCAATGCCTTTCTCTTTAATGCGAAAAGTTCCTGGTTAGAAGGACTTTTTGGATATGACGAAAAATAATAACCGGTTAAATCCACAGCGTCCAGCCCGATATCGGCGGCGAATTCCATCATATCAAAAAATGTCATTTCACCGCTTCGAAGTTTAGCATTAAAGGAATAGGCATTAATACTGTATTGTACCCTGTTTTTTATTTGGGGTTGGTACTCCGTTTGAAACCCCATGAGCTTACCTGTACCCAATGCAATAGGTGCTAAGGCCATATTTTGCAAAAACTTTCTTCTTGATTTTTCCATAGGAAATTCGATTTAATGCTAAAGATAACTATAATCCAACAACGGTTTTCCTAATAGTCGCTAAACGAGTTAATAAACCTTCCAAATTATCCAAATGCAACATATTGGCGCCATCGCTTTTGGCATTAGCGGGGTCGAAATGGGTTTCGATAAATAGACCGTCAATTTTATTGACCACTCCTGCACGGGCAATAGTTTCAATCATATCGGGACGTCCGCCTGTAACACCAGCAGATTGATTTGGCTGTTGTAATGAATGGGTGACATCTAAAACTGTTGGCGCAAATTTTTGCATTGTTGGAATCCCCCTGAAATCTACAATCATATCCTGATAGCCAAACATAGTGCCCCTGTCCGTAATCCAAGCTTTATCACTACCCGAATCCTTTACTTTTTGTACCGCATGTTTCATCGCTTCAGGACTCATAAATTGTCCTTTTTTCAAATTCACAACTTTACCGGTTTCGGCCGCAGCCACAACCAAGTCCGTTTGACGCACCAAAAAGGCAGGGATTTGCAATACATCCACATATTCGGCCGCTTTCTCTGCATCAGAAACCTCATGGATGTCTGTGACCGTCGGCACATCAAAAGTTTCAGAAACTTTCCGTAGAATTTTTAAAGCCTTTTCATCTCCAATACCCGTAAAACTATCAATCCTGCTACGATTGGCTTTTTTAAAACTACCCTTAAAAACATAAGGAATTTGCAATTTATCAGTAATGGAGACTACTTTTTCGGCAATCCGCATGGCCATGTTTTCGCCTTCAATGGCACAAGGGCCACATAGTAAAAAGAAATTATTTGAGGAGGTGTGTTTTAACTTTGGAATGTCGTTGAGTTGCATTGGCTTGAAGTTTAAGCCACAAAAATACAATTATAAATGTTTATTCCTCTTGTTCCGAATAAACGAGATGATTACAGCGAAGTTGATGGCTATTAATAAACCTACAAACAAGACGTTTTGTTTGGTTTGCTGGGGAAGGGATAGCAATGATGTTAAAAACTCCAATACTGCAAACGACAGCACAGCTATTAAAACTAAAGATATGTGATGGAAAATATCAGTAAATTTCATGTTCTAGTGTTAATAATTAATCAGGCACTCTACTTAATTAAACGTAAGAAACCCCAAAAAAGTTTTTTTGACCCAGATTATAACATTTCATTAACTAAATATGAGGGGAATATGATTGAAATGTTAAAATATGCCCTACCTTTGCAGGCTTAAAATAAGGATACGCCATGAACAACATAAAAAACATCGCCATTATCGCCCACGTTGACCACGGAAAAACCACTTTGGTAGATAAGATTATGTACCACTGCCAATTGTTTCGTGAGAACGAAAATACAGGGGATTTAATTCTGGACAATAATGATTTGGAACGTGAGCGCGGTATTACCATTACCTCCAAAAATGTTTCCGTTCAATACAAAGGCACCAAAATCAATATTATTGATACGCCAGGCCACGCCGATTTTGGTGGTGAGGTAGAACGCGTTTTAAATATGGCTGATGGCGTTTTGTTATTAGTCGATGCTTTTGAAGGGCCCATGCCGCAAACCCGTTTTGTACTGCAGAAGGCCATTGATTTAGGTTTAAAACCATGTGTTGTCATCAATAAAGTTGACAAAGAAAATTGCACACCAGATGAAGTTCATGAAAAAGTTTTCGATTTAATGTTTGAACTGGGTGCTGAAGAGTGGCAATTAGATTTCCCAACGGTTTATGGTTCTGCAAAGCACAATTGGATGAGCGAAGATTGGCAAAATCAAACTGACAATATTGAGCCTTTATTGGATATGGTCATTGAACATATTCCGTCACCAAAGATTGAAGCAGGAACTACACAAATGTTGATTACCTCTTTGGATTTTTCGTCTTTTACCGGACGAATTGCGATTGGAAGGTTAACACGTGGTGATTTAAAATCAGGTCAAAACATATCCTTGGTAAAACGTGATGGTTCGATTGTAAAATCAAGAATTAAGGAATTGCACGTTTTTGAAGGTTTGGGCAGGAAGAAAGTAGATGGCGTACAAGCAGGGGATATTTGCGCCATTGTTGGTTTGGAAGGTTTTGAAATTGGGGATACGGTTGCCGATTTTGAGAATCCGCAAGGTTTAAAAACCATCGCTATCGATGAGCCAACGATGAGTATGCTGTTTACCATTAACGATTCCCCTTTCTTTGGAAAGGATGGAAAATATGTAACCTCACGCCACATCAAAGAACGTTTAACAAAAGAATTGGAAAAGAATTTGGCACTAAGGGTTGAAGACACCGATAGTGCCGATAAGTTTATGGTGTTTGGTCGTGGTGTATTACACCTATCAGTCCTGATTGAAACGATGCGTCGCGAGGGATACGAATTGCAAATCGGCCAACCGCAGGTGATTATCAAGGAAATTGATGGCGTAAAATGTGAACCTGTTGAGGAAATGACCATTGATTTACCAGAAGAAGTTTCTGGAAAAGCCATTGAAATGGTGACGATGCGAAAAGGTGAAATGTTAAGTATGGAAGCCAAAGGCGACCGTATGGTTTGCGAATTTGTGATTCCATCCAGAGGTATTATCGGCTTAAGGAACCAGTTATTGACAGCCACGGCTGGGGAGGCGATAATGGCACACAGATTTAAGGAATACCAACCCGTAAAAGGAGGTATCCCCGAACGCCAAAACGGAAGTTTGGTGTCTATGGAAAATGGTACGGCAATTCCCTATTCCATCGACAAATTACAGGAGCGTGGCAAGTTTTTTATCGATCCGGGTGAGGATATTTACGAGGGTCAAGTGATCGGCGAAAACTCGCGAGGGGACGATATGACGGTCAACGTTACCAAAACAAAAAAATTGAGCAACGTGCGTTCGGCTGGAGCTGACGATAAAGCAAGGATTGTACCCGCTATTAAATTTTCGCTCGAGGAAGCTTTGGAATATATCCAAAAGGATGAATATGTTGAGGTAACACCAAACCATTTGAGACTTCGAAAAATTTTCTTAACGGAAGTGGAGCGCAAGCGCAATAAAAGCATATAGAGGGTTTCGGGGCGTCACACCAAAATATCCAAAGTAGGGCTAGCCATAGATTTCTTTGATTTTTCCGTGTAGAAAAAGTCCTATTGCTTTATGCAAAATATTGACCGACTCTTCACTGTTTTTGTATCTTTGGCTGTTTAAAAAATTATACTAAAACAGTTGTTTTTAAGTTTATAATTGAAATTATTTTTCTTTGAAAAATCTAATCGACTACATCAACAATAATGTTCTGGTAAAAATTACTTCGCTTAAAACGTCTTCTTTGGTTGCCCGCATGATCGCTGGTATTTTGACGTCAAAGGCCATTGCAGTTTTTATTGGGGCAGAAGGGTTGGCCTTAATTGGGAATTTGAGAAACTTTGTGAGTTCGGCCCAAACCCTTGCCACGTTGGGGACGTATAAAGGCATGGTTAAGTACGTAGGTCAGTTCAAAGAAGATTTAGTTGAGCTTAGCAAGACCCTTTCTACTGTATATTATTTGGGCTTTATAGCTACTATTTGTGTCTCTTTGTCCTGTTATTTTGGTGCGGAATTTATTAACGACCTCATATTTCCCACTTATAATGATTATGCCTATGTCATCAGGATTTTTGCCATAGTACTGCCTTTTTATGCCTTAAATATGTTCAGTTTTTCAATCATGAACGGGTTTTCAAAGTATAAAATCCTTATTATAATTAATATCATTGGACAGATTTTAGGCCTAGCCATAACCCTATTGCTCATTTATCAGGACAAATTAGATGGTGCTTTGATTTCGGTGGTTATTGCTGAGTCTATCATTTTTTTAATAACACTTGTTGGTATCATAAATAGAAGGAGTTTAGTCCTGTTAATCCATGTTAATCATGTAAGTTTCCGATACTTCAAAAAGCTTGGGTATTACTCGTTGATGGCTCTTTTTTCTGCTGTAATTTTGCCGTTGGTCATCTTGGTCATTCGCTCCTATATCATTGAAACCATAGGTTATAAAGATGCTGGTTTTTGGGAAGCCATGATGCGGATTTCAAAGTATTATTTAATGCTAGTAAGTTCAATGTTGGCGCTTTACGTCATTCCGCGGTTTTCAGAAATAAATGATGTCCAGGAGTTTAAAAAGGAAGTGTTTTCCATTTATAAAAAAGTGATCCCTATTTTTGCTGCAGGGCTTTTGCTGATCTATTTATTGAGATCTCTGATTATATCTGTGGTTTTTACAAGTGAATTTGAACCCGTTGAGGATCTATTTTTATGGCAAATCCTAGGTGATTTTTTAAAGGTGCTTTCTATGGTAATTGCTTATCAATTTCTAGCGAAAAAGATGTTTTGGCATTATATTGTTACCGAAGCCTTTTTGGTGGTAATTTTGTACACTACAAGTATATATTTTATAAAGTTGTACGGTGTTGAAGGGGCGGTAATAGGTCATTTTGTGAGTTATTTGATGTATTATGGTATCATCTTGTTGATATTTGGCAGTTCGCTATTTGGTGTAGATTCTGAGAAAAATAAATAAGAGGTTGTTTAAAAGATTATTGAATAATACGTTTTTAAAAGTACTCTCATATAACAGTGTTGTTGTTTCTGGAAAATTAATTGCATCATTTGTAGTATCCAAGGTAAGTGCTATCTATTTAGGGCCTTCCGGCTATGCCATAGTTGGGAATATGAAAAATGTTCTGCAAGGTGCTTTGGGTGTTACTTCTACTGGTCTTCAAAGTGGTGTTGTCAAATATATTGCGGAGAATAAGGCAGATAAAAGGCAATTGCCTATTGTGTTGGCTTCGGCCTTGGTTCTCAGCGTGGGACTTTCTTTTGTTGTCGGACTGTACTTTTTTGGGTTTTCCCAGTATTTAGGTACGTCCATTTTGAAAGATGAATCGTTGTCCTTTGTTTTTAAATATTTGGCTATTCTTTTACCACTGATTTCATTAAGTTTTTTAATGGTTTATATTGCCAATGGTCTGCAAAATTTTAGACTTTATACGGCTTTGATTACCATTTCCAACCTTTTAAATGCGGGACTCACATTTGTTTTGATATATTTTTACAATTTGGAAGGGGCACTTATGGCCAGTATTGTGGTGCCGAGTTTGAGCTTTATTTCAAGTTTGTTTTTTAAGGATATTAGGGATGTATTCCTTGAAGCAGTTGCAAACTTAAAGAGGGTTTCGTCAGAATTTATGAAGTCGATCGGAACGTATGTTGCAATGGCCACCTATTCCTCAATTTTACTAAGTTTGGTATATCTTTTTATTCGGAACAAAATTATTGCGGACATTGATACGGATACTGCTGGTCTTTGGGAAGCCATGAACAAAATATCATCATTTTATATGATATTCTTTTCATCTATGTACACCTTGTATTTGTTACCACAGTTATCAATAAACAAAACTATTTCAGGGTATTATAGCATAATGAAAACTTATTTTAAGTATTTGATACCGATTGTTTTGGTGTTGTTTTTAGGTTTGTTCCTCTTTAGGAATTTGGTCATACAGATCTTTTTAACGGATGCCTTTAGCATCATTGAACAATTTTTTTATTTGCAGTTGATTGGTGATTTTATAAAAATTATGGCCTTTTCGATTGCATACCAATTTCATGCAAAAAAAATGGTGAGGTTTTATGTGATAACAGATGCCATTTTATACCTGTCGTTTTATGTGTTAAGCCTGTATTTTATCAATTTGTACAGCCTCCATGGTGTATTTTATGCCTATATTTTCAGCACAATACTGTATTTGGTTGCTGTAGCCCTTTCGGTATATTTTAACAATTCAAAATACCTTAATGCCCATGTTTAAAAAACACCACAGCATTTTGATTTTGGGAATGCCAATGTTACTTAAATATGCATTCCAACTGTTATTTATGGATTGGGCTTTATTTGATGTTGAGGATATTATTGAAGATGTCTTCTTCTTTTTGGTAATTCTCTTTTTGCTATACAGCAGTCTGATAAAAAAGCAGGTTTTTAAGGATTTAGTTTGCTTTGTTTATATCCTGTATGTGGTTATGGAAACCACTTCGTATTTAGCGGTATCCTCCAATTTTTCGTCGTCCTTCATGTACTTACTGTTGGAATCCAACCCCCAGGAATTTAGCGAGTTTACAAGTTCTTATGTGAGCATGCCCATAGTGCTTTTCATTGTTTTGAATATTATTTTGTTTTTCGTTATCCGAAGGCATAGTTTCAGAACATATCATAAGTATCACAAATGGATCGGGGTTTTAGGAGTGCTTTTAATAACGGCCGGCTTAAAATTAACCGGGGCAATTGAAAGCAACGCCTATCATAATACCGTAAGGGGCATTTACGGTTATATCGATCTGCAAAATAGCATGCAGTTTAGTGCGATTATTAAAAAAGAAGATGTCATTGTAAGTTCGGATAACGAAGTGCTGGTATTTGTGCTGGGCGAATCCACTGCCAGGGGGCACATGCAATTGTACGGCTATCATAGGGAAACTACCCCGTTATTGAGTTCAATAAAAGATAGCTTGTATGTTTATAATGAGGTAATTTCCACCGATGTGCTTACGTTGAAATCCGCGCCTAAAATTATTAGTTCTCTGGACATAGATACGAGAGATGAAGAATTGATCCATATTGTGGAATTGTTCAATATAGCAGGATTTGATACCTATTGGCTGTCCAACCAGCGCGCCATTAGCTATCACGATAATGCCATAAGCAAAATTGCTTCAGCCTCAGATTGGTTTAAGTTTTATAATCATTTGATAGATAAACACACGCTGGTTACGGATGATGTATTGTTGCCCGACTATACAGAAATTTTAAAAAAACCAGGTAAAAAATTGATTGTACTTCGGTTGATTGGGACACATTTTGATTATAGCAAACGATATCCAGAAACGTTCAATGTTTTTGCCAAAGAAACTAAGGGGCTTTCCGAAGCTGAATTGGCTAATAGATACTACGACAATGCAGTACTGTACAACGATTTTATCGTGTCATCTTTAATTGATAAGCTGAACCAGGAACAACAAAAAAGTGCCCTATTTTATATCTCGGACCACGGCGAAAATATTTATGATGAGGGCACCGATTTTTTTGGACGTTCCGAGGAGATTTTGACCAAGTCCATGTTTGAAATCCCGTTTTTACTTTGGACTTCCAATGCTTTTGAACTGCCATCCGATTTTGAGTATGTTCCCAACAGAAAATTCATGGCCGACCATACTTTTGAAAGCATTTGCCATGTTTTTGGTGTAGCACATAAAAATATGGATGCAACGCGCAGTATTTTCAGTAAAAATTTTGCGCCACGTAAAAGAACGGTTTTAGGCACAATTGATTTTGACACCCATTTTTTGCATGAGAAATAAAAAGATATGTCTGTTAACCACTTCGTTAAGTTCGGGCGGTGCCGAAAAAATGGCGGCAAATATGTCTTTGTCCCTCAGCAGAAGAGGATATGAGGTTTATGTGGTGTCCATGAAGAATGAGATAGATTACGAATATGCCGGGACACTCTATAATTTTGGAAAAGTAAAGGCGCAACATAATAGATTTCTGGCGTTTTTAAAGTTTAGAGCTTTTTTTAGGCAACACCAGTTTGACGTGATTATTGACCATAGAGTGCGGGACAAATTTTTAAAGGAACTTTTATTTGCAAAATTGGTTTTTAAGAGTTCCAAAGTTGTTTACTGTGTGCACCATTATATTTTGGAATTATATTTTTCAATGGTAAATATTCCGTTATTATTACGACAGGTGCTTGTTAAAAATAGGGAGATTATTGTTGTAAGCAAGGTTGCAAAGCAAAAAATTAAAGAGCAACTTAATTTCGAAAGCAAAGTCATTTACAATTATATAATTCCGAAAAGGAATGTCCATGAGGTTGGACTTTCTGGGGGTTTTATAGTTGCCGTTGGCCGTTTGGAAAACATCAAACAGTTTGGTGTTTTAATAAATGCCTATCATAATTCTCAACTTCCTAAACATAATATAAAACTTTTTGTTTTAGGAGAGGGCTGTGAACGCGAATATTTAGAGCAACTTATCTTAAAGTTGAATTTGCAAAACTATATAGAACTGCTTGGTTTTAGAAATGATGCTGATACATACATAAAGCATTCTAAAGCATTGGTAATGTCCAGTGCTTCGGAAGGCTTTCCAATGGTGCTGATTGAGGCTTTGGCTTTAAAAACGCCAGTAATATCTTTTGATTGCAAAAGTGGCCCCAGTGAAATCATTCAACACAATATTAACGGCCTTTTGGTAGAAGACCAAAATAGTGAAAAGCTAACGGAAGCAATGGACAGAATGATTTTAGATAAGGCGTTTTATAATAATATAAGGAACAATTTGGAACAAATGCCGAATCCGTTTTCTGAGGAAAACATTATGGGCCAATGGGTTGAATTTTTGGGTGAATTTTAAGTTTCATTGGGCTTAAATACCTTCAGCGCATTCAATTTCAACTTCGTTTTTATAAAAAACAACAATTTTATAACGATATTGGGCAGTTTCAGTAATATACGCTGCATAAAATTCAAGCTGTTGAAATCCATGTCCTCCATAAGTTTCTGGGCAAGTTTTTGATTTGAGGACAACTTAAAGTAAATAATGGTCGAAAAACGGTTGTAATCCATATATTTTTTTAAATGCTTATCCTTTAGCTCTTCATTTTTATAGGTATATAATAACTTTGGGATGTGTTTTTTGTTCGAAAAACTGGACATATTATCATCTTGTGTCCTGTTGCTAATAGCGCTAAACGAAGTGTCGTCCAAAGCAACGTCATATATAAGGGCAATTTTGATGTACAAATCGGTATCTTGTTCGGAATAAATTTCTGGATCAAAACCATCCACATCGTCAAAAACCTTTCTCGGGAAACATACGGCACCTACCCAGGCCACGCAGTTCTGTAAGGAATGTTTAAAAAAGTTTGGTACAATACCTCTAAAATTTTTAGGCAGGTCGTTAAATTTAGCTCTATGAAAAATATGTTCAGATTTTTTTAAGGAGTACCCAGTGGAATACAACCCAGCATTGGGGTATTCATTGATTAAAGCATACAATTGCTCCAAATGATGTGGAAGCCACTCATCGTCCGCATCCAGAAGTGCTATATACTGCCCTCGGCTCTTTCCTATAGCATTATTTCTGGCCGCTGAAAGCCCTTGATTTTCCTGGCTTAGTAGCGTGGTGTTTTTTTGATTGGATAGTTTTTTTTTCGCTATTTCAAAACCAAAATCAGTTGATCCGTCATTGATTAGAATAATCTCAAAGTCGCTAAACGTTTGAGCCAACAAAGAATTAATAGCTCCAGAAATATAGATTTCTTTATTATAAAGAGGAATAATAACCGAAAAGAAAGGTGTGCTAGGCATTGTGGCTCTTTTTTAAGTCGATATAGCACATGTATGATAGCTTGTACAATTGCAAAATATTCAAACTGGTGTTATCACTCAACAAATTTATCTTCATAAATTCACCAAAGATTTTGTGAAAAAGTGCTAGAATATAGTTTATCCGGTTTTTTTTAAGACTACGGAACACTAGCAACAAGCTATTTTCGTGCTCATGTCCCTTTTTCTCATGATATAGCCATAATAAAGCATTTACGGCTTCTTCCACTTTGGTCAAATAAACCTCATTGCTGTCTATGCCTATGTGGAAAACCTCATTGTCTATATGAAGTACACTAGCGCCTGATTGTTTTAATAGAACACTGAAATGATTATCCAGTCCGTAACTTTTTCTATCTACCTTGGAATTGACCTTAACAAATGTTGAACGCTTTATCAAGAAATTGCCCGAAACGATGTATTTAAAAGGCTTTGAATTGCGTTTTTGGGCTTTTATCTGCTCGTATTTCCTGCCATACTTCCAGCGTAATTTTTGTGCCTTAGTGATAAATTGATTGTTATCATAGGCTATACCTCCATATATTACATCATTATTGAAATTGGTTTGCTCGATGTATTCTTTAATAAATGTTTTTCCTTTTGGTAGCACATCCGCATCTAAAAAAATAAACCAGTCATATTTGGCCATATTGGCTAGTTTGCCACGGGTGGCAGTACGGCCTATATTTTTTCTTAAGGCTTTAAAGCTACAATTATTGAATTGGTTAATCTTTTCGTTTTCAGCATTCAAATTTGAGTTGGAACCATCATCTAGCACCAATATTTCAAATTTAATCTCGCAATCTATGCATTGTTGATAAAGCGCTTTTACAAGAGCAGTGACGTTATAATTATATGTAGGAATTAAAATTGATAGCATAATTATGCCCTCCGTTGCACCACCTCATACACTTGATTCTCATCGCACTTCAGCGTTTTGCTCGGGTATTTTAAAAGCAAGGCATAGTCGTGCGTGGCCATAAGGATGGTGTTGCCGTTTTTGTTGATGTCCTGCAACACTTCCATGACTTCTACGCTAGTTTGCGGATCTAAATTTCCCGTAGGTTCATCAGCAAGAATGAGCTCAGGGTTGTTTAGTAAGGCTCTGGCTATGGCAACACGTTGCTGTTCACCACCTGACAGTTCGTGGGGGAATTTAAAACCTTTGGTTTTCATTCCAACTTTAGTCAGCACTTCTTCAACTCGGGTATTCATTTTTTCTTTGTCCTTCCAGCCGGTGGCTTTTAACACAAAAAGCAAATTGTCGTTAACCGTCCTGTCAATCAACAATTTAAAATCCTGAAATACCACGCCTAGTTTTCGTCTTAAAAAGGGAATATCCTTTTCTTTTAAGGTATGTAAATCGTAATCTACGATTGAGCCTTCGCCTTCGGTTAATGGCAAATCTCCATAAAGGGTTTTCATAAAACTACTTTTCCCTGTGCCGGTTTTCCCAATCAGGTAAACAAATTCACCTTTATGTATCTCAACGTTAACGTTGGAAAGCACCAGATTGTCACCTTGATAAATGGAAGCGTTTTTTAACTGTAAAATGGTTTCGGGCATTAGGAAAAAGTTTCAGGCTACAAGTTTAAAGTTAAAAGCACGAAGTTCCAAATTCCTAACAATAAACGTTTGTAAATCTCTTAATTGTTTCTTTGTTTAACGAATTGATTTTGGAGTTTAGTTTTTACGTTTTTGGAATTTTAAAACACCTGCTTATAATTCTAGCACGATTGTTGCGTTATAGGTCAAACAAGACTCCAAAATATTTTTATTTTGGTTTCGATTGAATTTGTCATTCCTGCGAAGGCGGGAAACCAAAACCATTAGTTATCTTTGAATTTTTTTCATACAAAAAAATAAATACTAAATGAATCTTAAACATAGTATTTCAATCCTCACTTTTTGTCTTTGTCTTCAAGTTTTTTCGCAACAGTCGGCAGTTTACACGAACGATTTGGTCGACTTTCAAAAGGCATTAAGTCTCTATAACAATCAGCAATATTTAGCAGCTCAGTCCCTTTTTTCCCAAATCAAAAAAACGGCGGAGAAGGAAAATTTAAAATCTGACTGCACCTATTATATAGCCAATTGCGCAGTGAGATTGAACCAGCAAAATGCCGATCAATTGATTAACGATTTCGTGGAAGAATATCCAACGAGTACCAAACGAAACACTGCTTTTATGGACGTTGGAGATTATTATTTTGCCAATGGTAAATTTGCCTATGCCAGAAAGTGGTACGATAAGGTAGATGAATATGCGCTGTCCAAAAAAGAACGTGAAAAATTCTATTTCAACAATGGCTACACGGCATTTGTCACTAAGCAGTATAAGGATGCCAAAAAATACTTGGCCAAAGTAGAAAACTCACCTAAGTATGGCTCGCAAGCCAAATACTACATTGGTTTTATGGCTTACGAGGGCGATGATTACGACAGGGCGAATGAATATTTTGAACAGGTTGAAGACCAGGAGCGATACAAGGAAAAATTGTCCTACTATCAAGCCGATTTAAACTTCAAACTGGGAAAATTTGAAAAGGCAATTGAATTGGCAAAAGCGAGGTTGGATTCAAGTGATGATGAGGAAGTATCCGAACTTTCGAAAATCATTGGAGAGAGCTACTTCAATTTAGAACAATATGCTGAAGCTATCCCATACCTACAGGCCTATAAAGGAAAAAAAGGGAAAAGGGACAGAACGGCCAAATGGAACAATACCGATTTTTACCAATTGGGTTATGCGCATTACAAGCAAGGCGATTATGAAAATGCCATTTCCGAGTTCAACAAAATCATCGGGGGTAATAATAGTATCGCTCAAAACGCCTATTATCATTTAGGTGAAAGCTATATCAAACTGGATAAAAAACAGGAAGCTTTAAATGCATTTAGAAATGCTTCCCAAATGGATAACGATTTGAAAATCCAAGAGGATGCCTGGTTGAATTATGCCAAGATTAGTTATGAAATTGGTAATCCTTATCAATCTGTGCCACAAGTGTTGGCAGGCTATTTGGACAAGTATCCAAAAACATCATACAAGGAGGAAATTGAAACGCTTTTGATTGATTCCTACATCACCTCCAAAAATTATGAAGAAGCGCTTAACCTCTTAGAAAAGAAAAAAAGTTTTGAAAACAAAATGGCCTATCAAAAGGTTGCATTTTATAGAGGGTTGGAATTATATAGCGAAAACCAATATCTCGAGGCCGAATCGCTTTTTGATAAATCTTTAAGCGAACCAAGGGACGAAAAATTCACGGCACGTGCCACATTTTGGAAAGCTGAGGCAGATTATAATTTAACGAATTATGACGATGCACTGGTCGGCTTCAAACAGTTTATGCAACAAGCCGTTGGCATGAATTTGCCAGAGCAAGGCAACATTGATTATAATTTGGCCTATACCTATTTCAAACTGAAAAATTACGACCAAGCTTCAAAGTATTTCAACCAGTTTATATCCAAAGCAAAGGATGATAAAGTTCGCCTAAATGACGCTTATTTGCGTTTGGGAGACGGTCATTTTGTGTCCAGTAAATATGGTCAAGCGATTGATGCCTACAATAATGCCATTCGATTGGATGAGGTAGAGTCTGATTATGCCTTTTTTCAAAAAGCAATTAGTACGGGCTATGCCGGAAACCCTTCGAAAAAAATCAAAGAACTCGAAACGTTTATTTCTGAATATCCCAAATCCAAGCTTCGTGATGATGCTTTGTACGAACTTGGAAATTCCTATGTAAAAGACAATCAAACTGAAAAGGCCATGGCGCGATACGACAAGTTGAACTCTGAGTACAGAATGAGTTCCTTCGTGCCAAAATCCCTATTACGCCAAGGTTTGATACACTATAATGGCGGTAAAAATGAGTCAGCTTTAAAAAAGTTCAAAAATGTGGCTAGCGATTACCCCGGTACTCCGGAAGCCGTTCAAGCGGTTTCTACGGCAAGATTGATTTATATCGATTTGGGCAGAGTGGACGAATATGCCAATTGGGTAAAGCAGTTGGACTATGTTGAGGTAACCGATGCCGATTTGGACAATACCACGTACGAGGCGGCAGAAAAGAAATATTTGGACGGCGATACCGATGCGGCCATAAAACAATTTAATGGCTATTTAAATAATTTTCCCAACGGGATTCACAGCTTGCAAGCTCATTTTTATTTGGGTCAACTCTACTACAGAAAGGACTTGATTGCCAATGCAGCGCCCCATTATAAATATGTAGTGGAAGCTTCGCAAAGCGAATTTACCGAGGAAGCATTGTCGCGATTGTCGCAATACCATTTGGAAAATAAAAATTGGAAGCAGGCCATGCCTTTACTGAAACGTTTGGAAGCAGAAGCTAACTATCCTCAAAATGTGGTATTTGCCCAATCCAATTTAATGAAGGCCAATTATCAATTGGAGCAATATGATGATGCCGTAGCTTACGCCGAAAAAGTTTTAAAAAGTTCAAAGATTGATAATAAAATCAAAAGTGATGCGCATATTATTATTGCCCGTTCGGCCATAAAAACGGGTGATGAAGTTAAGGCTAAATCAGCATATAAAAATGTTCAAAAAGTGGCAACAGGTGAGACGGCGGCCGAAGCTCTTTACTATGACGCTTATTTTAAACATAAGGACGGAAAATTTAAAGCTTCCAATACAGCCGCACAAAAATTGGCAAAGGATTATTCGGGCTATAAGTATTACGGTGCCAAAGGCTTAGTAGTCATGGCGAAAAACTTCTATGCTTTGGATGATGCCTATCAAGCAACTTACATTTTAGAAAGTGTGATAGAAAACTTCGGTCAATTTGATGATGTGGTGGACGAAGCCCGAACAGAATTAAATCGAATTAAAAAGGAAGAAGCTAAGACGAATTCATCAATCGTACCTCAAGATTAAAATGTCCAATTTTTATGAATCAAAAATCGTTAATCGTCAATCGTAAATCAGAACACATGCGAAAGCAAATCAAACATATCCCAATTCTACTACTAACATTTTACGGTTTTATAGCTGTAGCCCAACAAAAAGGAAAAGACACTCTCAATACAGGAGTCATTGACGTGGTAAAGCCTTATACCCCGTCTATTTCGGATGCCTTCAAGGTGAAGGAGGTCCCATCAACAGAAGATGACAAGGAGATTCAAAAAAAGGAAATCAAATACAATATTTTCTCATTTCCGGTGGCTTCAACCTTTACCCCAGCAAAGGGAAAGGCGGCAACGGTTGAAAAGGCAAAACCAGTAAAACTGTTTGAAAACTATGCCACTTTGGGCGTTGGTACATATACCACCATTTTGGGAGAAGTGTATCTCAACCACGCCATCAACAGAACTGAAAGTGTAGGTGGTTATTTTAGTCATCACTCCTCTGGTGGTGGTATTGATGAGGTGCAGTTTGATGATCATTTTTCAAACTCCAAAATAAATGTAAACTACGGGTCTCATCAACGGGACTTTTCTTGGAATGTTGAAGGTGGTTTTCAGTACCAAATTTATAATTGGTACGGTGTACCCGCATCCCAAACTGCACAGGCAATGACGGATGCTTTGGATGTTGACCATGCTTTTTCTACCGCGAATTTTGGCGGGGATATCTCTTTTGAGGATACTTATATTAATTCGGGAGGCTTTGTTTTTAGGCGTTTTAGCGACAATCAAGGCTCCGGTGAAAATCGTTTTGTTGCTAAGGCTAAAGTGGATGTTCCCATTAATGGTGAAGAGATTTCTACCGATTTTGTATTCGATTATCTTGGTGGTGCTTTTGATAGAAGTTATAACGTAAATAGCGAACTCAATTATGGCAATTTTATCATTGCATTATCCCCGACGTATCAGTTAAGGCAAGACGATTTAACAGTAAACCTTGGTGCGACGCTCACCTATTTAAACGACAATGAAGGCGGGAAGAATAAGTTTTTTATCTACCCGAATGTGACGGCGACCTATAGACTTGTGGATGAAATTTTAATCGCCTTTGGAGGTGTTCAAGGCGGACTAATACAAAATTCCTATCATGGATTTGCATCTGAAAACCCCTTTGTGTCCCCAACTTTAATGGTGACGCCTACCGATCAATTGTACAATGCATATGTGGGGCTAAAAGGAAAGCTGTCCAGTAATATGAGCTACAGCGTTAGCGGTATGTTTAAGGCCGATAGGGATAAAGCCTTGTTTAGAAATAACGATATTACGTTGATGACCGATCAGCACTATTCCTATGGTAATTCCTTTGGAATTGTGTATGACGATGTGAAGACCTATGGCGTAGCTGGGGAATTGAATGTGGACGTTAACCGCAATTTCACCTTGGGTATTAAGGCAGAGTATTTTGGCTACAGCACCGATGATGAGGCCGAAGCGTGGAATCTACCAGATATAGTGGGCTCCTTGTTTTTGGATTACCAAATTGACGAACATTGGTTTGCTGGGGCTAATTTGATCTACACAGGAGAACGCAAAGACCGTATGTTTGTAGTTGACCCTTTTGTGCCTACAACCCCAGTTACTGTTACTTTGGACAGCTTTTTTGATGCCAATGCGCATTTGGGATATCATATTAATGACCAGTTTTCGGTATTTGCCAAGGCCAATAATATTGCAAACAATGCCTATCAGCGATGGCAAAATTTCCCAATACAAAGTATTCAGTTTTTGGCTGGCGCTACTTATAAGTTTGATTTTTAAGGCCTCACGAAAACGGAATACTAAAATGGATGTTTTTAACAGTATTTGAAGGAAAAATAATTAAAAAGATTTAAATTTAGTTTTCGTTGAAAAGTTAGATAGTTTAACTTTAAGTCTAATAAATTTTATATGATAAAAGCCCTAGTCCTTTTACCTCTTTTTTTACTAACTATTAATCTTCATGCTCAATACAAAGATTGGACAGACGCCGAAATTTATTTAAAAGACGGTACAGTATTAAAAGGAAAAGCTAGACTAACTATGCTTGAGTCTAAAAACAGCGGGAGTGTTACTTCCATATTTTTAAAGGAGTACTTAAGGTATATTAACTTCGAGATAAAACAGAAAAAAAGTACAAAGTTTACACCGGAGGAGGTAGATAAGATCATTTTTGAGGTCAATGAAAAAATAAAAGGAAGAAGGATAAAAAGGAAAGCAACTTATATAACGATAGTAAAGAAAAAGAAAAGAAACCCGTTGTGCATTTTAAATAATGCTAGTTTTAATATTGTTGATATTTCTATCAAAGACAAACC
>NZ_JBHULY010000007.1:0-51437 GCF_042684665.1 Hyunsoonleella rubra
GGGCCCAGGATAATAATATCTCAAATTAACGAAGAAATGATTTGTTTTTTACCTCAGTTCTTTGTTGTACGCTGGCTTTTTATTCGTTTATAAGTGATTAAACTCAAATTTCACTACTTGTTCTTTTAGGTCTATTTCAGCCTCAATTGGTTCGTATCCATCTTCCATATCCAGAAACTCAAATCCTGTATCAGTCCGAAACCAACTTCCGCGATATTTAGTTTTCGTTAATGAATCAGCTACCGATTTGAAAAATTCCATATTTTCATTTCCCGCTATTCGATATCTTCCACTTTCACTCCTGAATCTTTTTAATTGGTCGAAATATGGTTCGGTTTCGATTTGATTAATAATTCGGTCAAGTTCTGCTTTATTCAGTTTGATATTAATATTCAGAGTATAGTCGCTTTCAAATCCATTATTCGATTTATCTTCATCTTTAACAACTTCATAGTTTTCTCCAAGGTCAATATTCAATTCATTTTCTAGTAAGATTATTCGCTTTTCGTGATTTGAGCAAGAAGCAAATAAAGATGCTAGAAGTAAGAATTTAAAAATGTATTTCATTGGTTTTTCAGCTTGCGTACAACTTGTTTATATACGGAACTTTTTTCCTTTTATACCACCAATTAGTTTGGCTATGCGGAAGTTTTTGAAAATAAAGTTACGCATATAAAACCTTCATTTTCTTAAATTTCCAATGTAAATATAGTTTCTTTCTTACACAAAAGAAGGATAAGTTGTGAAATTATCTGCTAAAGCGATGCAACACAAACGTCATAGCGGTCAAAAGGAAAAACGCTCCCACTTGGTGCGCCACGCCCAGCCAAACCGGTACTTGAAGTAATATGGTAAATACGCCCAAAACAAATTGCAACACCACCAAAAGCAACAGTGCGGTAATGCCATTAAATTGGCTTGTGGTTAATGAAAACCGTTTACTTTTTCGCCAGATAATCACAACCATCAGTACGACCACGTAGGCCAAACAGCGGTGTACAAACTGGACGCCACTTTTGCCCTCGATAAAGTTTTTGTATAACGGGTTTTGCTCAATATAAACCGTTTGGTGCATAAATTTCCCTTCGCTCATCATCGGCCAATGGTTGTGGATAAAACCAGCATCCAAACCGGCTACAAAGGCCCCATAAATAATTTGCAACAATAAAACGGACAACCCAAAACGCACTAGGTTTCTAAACTTTTTGTCAACATCCTGCTTTTCAGGATAGCGCAGATCCAAGGCCACCCAAAAGGTATAGGCAAAGGTGATAAAGGCCGTGGTTAAATGTGCCGCCAAACGGTAATGGCTAACGTCGGGGTTGTCCACCAAACCGCTTTTTACCATATACCACCCCAAAAAGCCTTGGAAGGCACCTAAGCCTAAAAGCACAATACATTTTTTAACGGTAGCATTGCTAAGCTGTCTTTTAATTAAAAAGAACACAAATGGGATGAAAAATACCATCCCGATAAAGCGCCCAATCACCCGATGGAGCCACTCCCAAAAGTAAATGTCCTTAAAATCCTGGAGGGTAAAATGGGTGTTCAGTTTTTGATATTCGGGATATTGTTTATACAAATCGAAGGCGGCCTGCCATTCGGTTTCGCTCATCGGAGGAATGGTACCCGATATCAGTTTATAGTTTGAAATGGACAATCCTGAGTGGGTCAAACGCGTAATGCCACCTACAACTACCATGATAAAAATTAAAAAACAACCTGTTAACAACCAGTATATTACAGCTTTATTATCTTTTTTCATTGTTCAATTGTTTTTCAAGACACAAACTATTTTCTACGCCTTTGTACTGCCCAAAGTTGGGGATAATTTGGTATTCGTTTTTTTTGTAAAAACTGACAGCTTCTATTTGCCTCTTTCCAGTTTCCAAAACACAGGAATTGAACCCCAGTTCCTTTGCCCAAGCTTCTAGACCTTTTAAAACGGCAGTGGCCACTTTTTTCCCCCTAAAATCTGGATGTGTAAACATACGCTTGATTTCAACGCTGGTTTCATCGTATGGTTTAAAAGCACCACAACTCACAGGGACATCGTCCCAATACGCAACTACAACATGACGTAGTACTTCAATACCATTATATTGCATATAAAACTCATGATCGTCGCCATCAATGACTTTTAAGTACCCGTTGAGCTGTGAAACGAGATGCACAAAACCCTTATCGGTATGGTCGGTGCGTTTCAGCTGTATCATGAATCACTCACTTTTAAGCCCAGTGCTTTACCTTTTTCCAGCATCAATGCATGGGCGGCATCGTATTCGTTTGGAATCTCTCCGTCTAAAATGGCTTCTTTAATCGCTTCTTTGATGATGCCAATTTCCCTCGAGGGTTTTAAGTTGAAGGTTTTCATGATTTCTTCCCCGGAAACAGGTGGCTGAAAATTCCGCACATGATCCCGCGCTTCAACTTCTTCAATTTTTTGTCTTACAATTTTGAAATTATTATGGTACTTTTTAAATCGTTTCGGGTTTTTCGTTGTGATATCAGCTTCGCAAAGGGTCATCAAATCTTCTACATAATCGCCTGCATCAAACACCAATCGCCTTACGGCCGAATCGGTTACTATATCTTGGGACAGCACAATAGGTCGGGAACTCATAAACACCATTTTTTGGACAAATTTCATCTTGTCATTTAATGGCATTTTTAGGCGTTTGAACAAGTGGTACACCATTTTTGCGCCTTCAAATTCGTGACCATGAAATGTCCAGCCTACCTTTTTGCTGAATCTTTTAGTGGGGGCTTTCCCGATATCGTGCAACAAGGCGGCCCAACGCAACCAAACGTTGTCAGTATGTTTTGCGATGTTGTCTACCACTTCCAGAGTGTGGTAAAAATTGTCTTTATGGCGTTGACCTTCAATTTCATCGATGCCTTTTAATGCGGTCAATTCAGGTAGAATTAACTTTAAAAGTCCGGTTTGTTCCAATAGTAAAAAACCAATTGATGGCGTTTCACTTTCCAGTATTTTATTTAGCTCGGTAACGATACGTTCGTTGGTGATGATTTTTATCCTTTCGGCATTACGGTTAATGGCTTTCAAACTTTCTTCTTCAATTGTAAACTTCAATTGGGAAGCAAAACGGATGGCACGCATCATTCGCAATGGGTCGTCACTATAAGTAATATCTGGATTTAAAGGCGTTCGGATAATACCGTTTTCCAAATCTTTCAATCCGTCAAAGGGATCCAATAAATTGCCAAAAGAGTTTTTGTTAAGGCTTAGTGCCAAGGCATTAATGGTGAAATCACGACGGTTTTGGTCATCCTGCAACGTGCCGTTTTCTACTTTAGGATTTCGGCTGTCCTTGGAATAGGATTCCTTTCTGGCGCCCACAAATTCTATTTCGATGTCATCATAGCGTAGCATGGCCGTACCGTAGGTTTTAAATACCTGTACTTTTGGCGTATCGGGAAGGTTTTTTGCAACGGCTTTAGCCAATTCTATACCACTGCCAATGGCCACAACATCGATGTCCTTGGCATCGCCTCTTTTCAATAAAAAGTCGCGTACATACCCACCAATTACATAGCAGTCCAGTTGCAACGTTTCGGCAGATTGGGATATAATTTTGAAAATGTTATGCTGTAGTGCTTCTTTGTAATTCATACAACGCTATTTCGCGAAATTTGCGAATTTCTGGCTACAAAAATCGGCAATGCAAATTTACAACATAGTGTAAACCTTTTAAAACCTAAGTAGTGATTTATTTTAGGGATTTGAAAATGATTTCGAGGCCCATATTTGCGCTTTAAAGAAAGGCGCTAAATTCCTTGCTGGGTATTATTGTCAACTAGGAATTTGGACAATTAAGTGAATTTTGGAACCACATTCGCTTCTTCAATATACTTGGGCACTTGCGGATTAATAGTTTTTCCCGAAATCACTTTTTCATACAATTCTAAGTATGATTCTGTCATTACCTTAGAATTATAGTATTTAACAGCATGTTCATGACATCGTTTAGGGTTGTAATCAAATTCCCTAATGGCTTTTATAATTTCGTTAGAGTTATTACTTGCAAAACCGACTTCTGGTGTAATTAATTCAGCCAATGATCCATTTTTAGTTCCGAAAACAGCACAGCCTGCATACATGCTTTCGGTAATGGCCAGTCCAAAAGGTTCGTGCCATACCACCGGAAAAACCAATGCCTTGGAATATTGTGCAATTTCCATTTTTTTATCATTTTCGACCATTCCATGAAAAATGATATTTTTATTCAAAATATATTTTAAACCTCTTTTAAAATTGCGGTAGGTCCATCTTTTCCCACCCATTACGTGCAATTTATTGCCAGACTTTAGCGCTATTTTAGCAGTTCCGAATAGGTTTTTTACCTTCCATGAAGCTTTTGCCAAAAAATGAAGGTAATTTCTTTTATTATCGAGTATTGGGTCGGGATAATCATCCCAATCAAGCCCATTATGAACAAAAGCCTTAGAGCCATATCGCTGTGCATGGTTTTTAGAAACAAAAACCATATTTATATCCAACGCCTGCTCGGGAGATGGATTTCCTCCCATCGTAAAGATATAGGGTTTGTCTATTGCTTTTCCTAACGAATGAAATAAGTGAACAACATCAATATTATCTGGAATATGGCTTTTCAAATCTTTGGTTTCATCATAATGAATCACTGTTGCAAAATCGCTATGGGATCCTTCTTTGGCCAGTAAATAAACTTCATGCCCCAATTTTACCAGTTCCTTTGCAAGGCCCCAAATAACACGTTCTGTACCTCCATATTTTTTTGCTGGTAATACGGCTGTTTTGTCTTCAATAAGTATTTTCATAGTATTGGTGTCGTATCGAAAAGGAGATTTATTTTTTGACTACTGTGGCATATTGCAGATATCTCATGTCCATCGCAGTAAATAAAAACGGAATATTGTAAAGATAGGGTTTTATCGATTTCGTTTTGTTGATACCTTTATGTGTAACAATTTTATAACCCAAGTTTTTGTACATATTTGCGATGCTTTTCCCGGTAAAAAACCTTAGATGGGTCTTGTCCATAATTCCGTGTTCTTCATATTCCCATGTTTTATTAAGCACTAGTTTTTTTAAAGCGCTATGGTACCTCATATTGGGGATAGAACTAATAATTACACCATTCTCAGATAATTTATCCTTTATTTTTTCTAGTACCCAATACGGGTCGACCAAATGTTCTAAAACATCATTAAAGTAGATGACATCAAAATAATCATTAGGGAGCTCCTCAATAAAGCTTTCACATTCCCCAATAAAGACTTTGTCCAGTATTTTCTTTGCTTTTTCCCCATGTTCAGGCATCAGCTCAATACCCCAGGTTTCGGGATTATGCTTTTCTTTTATATAGGAAGCAAAAGTACCCTCACCACACCCTACATCAAGTAGAGTTTTTGCATCCTCAGGATAAAAACCAAACATTTCATATCTGGTATTGTTATAATAATTGTCTGGTTTGTTATCGTAATCCATCTAAATTGTGTTTTTGATGTAAAGGAAATATTAGTGTTGAGTGCTACCCCCTAAAGAAGCCTTCGCATTTGGTATTTAATTCTTAATATTGCACTATATACAGCTGTATGAAAATCACATTAATTAGTTTAGATAATTGGGGTTTTAATCAATTTATTGCCAAAGAGTTAGAGCGCAGAAATATTGAGGTAAATCAAATTAATTTTTATCAGCTACGCTATCGTTATCCTACTTTTTTTCATAGAGTGTTTAATTTCTTCGCAAAACTATTTTTTAAATATAACATAAAAAAGAAGTTTTTAGAGAAAAAAATTTTGGAGGAACTAAGAAGCAATGGCAAACAAGATAAAATACTGCTAATAAAAGGCGATTTTTTAAATCCTGATTTTATTGAAAAGATAAAACCATTTACAGATGAATTAATAGGTTTTTTCAATGATAATTTCAGGCGGTCTCCTAAAATTGCTAAAATTTATAATGTTTTTGATAAGGGGTACTCTTTTGAGAAAGAGGATGTAAAGCAGTTTGGTTTTTCGTTTATAACCAACTTTGTATATAACGAAAAAGAACTAGCAGTAAATGAAAAGAAATATGAAGTATTTAATATTAGCTCAACCGGGAAAAGGGATGTCATAATTCAAAATATAGCTAAAGCTTTGGATATTATTGGGATAACTTACAAAATCATCATTGTTGGTAAAAATACCCCAAACCATAATTTAACTCAAATAGAATATTCAAAACAGACTTTTGATTTGAATGAGGTTGAGTCTTTTATTTCGGAGTCTAATGTGCTTTTGGACGTACATAGGGAGAATCAGGCGGGTTTAACCTTCAGGGTATTTGAAAGCTTAGGGTTTTCAAAAAAACTAATTACTACTAATAAGGATATCATTACTTATGATTTTTACAACCCGAACAATATTTTGGTGGTGGACAAAAATCATGTAGAAATACCTAAATCTTTTTTTGAAACGCCTTATGAACCAATACCTGTGAACATATATAATGCCTATGCTTTACCGGGTTGGGTAGATAAAGTTTTTGAATTGAAAAAAGGAAAAAATGGATAACCTTCCTAAGGTAGCTTTACTGATTTCAACATATAATTGGCCCCAAGCCTTAGATTTGGTGCTACAGAGTGTTTTGAAACAATCTGTAATGCCGGACGAAGTTATTATAGCTGATGATGGTTCTAAGGATGATACAAGAGCGTTAATCAATACGTATAAAACAAAATTCCGGATGCCGCTTATCCATGTTTGGCATGAAGATAAAGGGTTTACCAAGACGATTATTCTAAATAAAGCTATTGCTAAAATTAAATCGGAGTATATTATTCAGATTGATGGGGATATAATCCTGCACAAGCATTTTGTTAAGAATCATCGGGAGATAAGCAAAAAAGGATCTTTTTTATTTGGGACCAGGGTAACTATTACAAAAGAGAAATCAGAGAAAATTTTATCAAAGGGAGCATCCAACCTTAATTGGTTGTCAAGCGGCCTTAAAAAAAGAATGAGGGCGTTGTACCTTCCCTTTGTTTATAAAAACAGAAAACCCGACACCTCGGTTACCACAAAATTAAGAGGAGCAAATATGTCTTATTGGAAAGATGATGCCATTGCTATTAATGGTTACAATGAAGACTATCTGGGTTGGGGTTTTGAAGATTACGACTTTGGTATGAGATTAACATTTTTAGGTATAAAACCCAAACGGCTTAAGTTTTCAGGGATTTGTTTTCATATTTACCATAAGCCTTCGGCTCTTGAAAACCCTGAAACCGGAAATGAAATTCAGGAGAGAACAATTTCCGAAAAAATTAAAAGGTGCAAAAACGGTGTTGATAAATATTTAAGTGAAAATCAATAAAACAATACATAATAATTTTGCGGAACATGCCGCGTTTTTTGATGATATCATCCAAAACTTTGATTCAAAAGGGGAGGATTTTGGTAATCAGGATAGGAATTCCCTAAAGTTGTTCGATTTAGAAGATAGAACTATAAACGTAAAATCGTTTAGGGTACCTAATCTCATAAATCAAATTGCCTATCGGTTTTTCAGAAAAAGCAAGGCAGAGCGCTCTTTTGAATATGCCAACCGTTTAATGGGGTTGGGAGTGGGAACGCCACAGCCCATGGGGTATTATGAGTTTACCACCCTGTTTTTATTTAAGAATAGTTACTATATCAGCGAACAACAGCCCTGCGACATTACCTATCGCGAATTGACTTTGGATTTAAACTACCCCAATCACGAAGCTATTTTGAGAGCTTTTACCCGCTTCACTTTTGAGCTACACGAGAAAAATATCCATTTTTTGGACCATTCCCCAGGAAATACGTTGATTGAAATCAACAAAGGCAATTACAAATTTTATTTGGTGGATTTAAACCGTATGGAATTTAAGCCCTTGGATTTTGAAACGCGAATCAAGAATTTTGCGAGATTGACCATTCATAAAAGTATGGTGGAGGTGATGAGCGATGAATATGCGAAATGTTCCGGTGAATCTTATGAAAAGGTGTTCAGCCTGATGTGGAAGTTAACCGAGAAATTTCAGGAAAAATACCATCGGAAACGGCGGTTAAAAAAGAAATTAAAGTTTTGGAAGTGAGTTTAACCGCTGTAACTCCTTATACCGATACCAAACGCCGTAGGCACTTAGATAGCAGATATTAAACCCTTCTATCCCATCTAAAAACCCTAGCCTTACAACATAATTGGTGATAAACTTGTAAACTGGCCTTAATATTAAATGAAATAGGTTGAACTTTTTACCTTTGTTATACAGTTCTTTGGCCTTTAAGGACGCATAGTGCTCCATTTTTCTTTTGTAGTCCGCATTACTGGTATAACAATAATGAAGCATATAATGCTTCAAAATAGCACTTTTGCCGTCCACTATAAGATTTTCATGTACAATTTTGTTTTCATCGTATTTAGCATATCCTTTTCTAAACAATCTATAGGTAGTGTCGGACTGTAGTCCACTGAATCTCATTACCTTTTTATTGAAGAAGAATCGGCGTTTGAACATGTAAGCCACGATCTCATCTGTGTTTTTAACCACATTTAATATCTCCTGCCTTAAGTTTTCAGGAATGCGCTCGTCAGCATCTATAAACAATATCCAGTCGTATTTGGCTTGAGCTATGGCATAATTTCGTTGGTCGGCAAAGTTTTCGAAAGTTCTTGAAATTACAGTGACACGTGGAAAACCCTTTAGTCTAATTAAGGTTTCATCCGTGCTGAAGCTATCAACAACAATTATTTCATCCGCAAAGTCTATATTCTTAATAACAGCGTCAATGTGTTTTTCCTCATTGAATGTTATTAATAAAGCGGATATTTGGATATGTTTCATATTCAAGAAAAACAGATTTTATTCCGTAAAAATAGCTATTTTTGAATCAATGAATTCAATTGATATTTCAGTAATAATAAGCACTTACAATCACCCGGAATGGTTGGAAAAAGTATTGTGGAGCTATAACTATCAGACGTTTAAAGATTTTGAAGTTGTTATTGCTGATGACGGTTCCAACGAAGCCACCAAAACGTTAATAGAAAGCTTAAAGCCCAAATTAGGCTATCCTGTCCAACATATTTGGCACGAGGACAATGGGTTTCAAAAAACGATTATTTTAAATAAGGCTACTGTTGCCAGTAAAGGAAACTATCTGGTTTATAGTGATGGCGATTGCATTGCCCGGAAGGATTTTTTGGAAGTCCATGTTGATAGGAGAGAAGAAGGCTATTTTTTATCCGGGGGCTATTTTAAGTTGCCAATGTCCATCAGCAAGTTAATTTCAAAGGAAGATATTGAAACCCAACGATGTTTTAATATTGATTGGTTAAAATCTCACGGTTTGAAATCTTCATTCAAAAACAACAAAATTACTGCCAAAGGTTTAAAAGAAGATCTTTTAAACCGATTTACGCCAACCACTGCCACTTGGAACGGGCATAATACTTCTGGCTGGAAATCTGATATTTTAAATGCCAATGGTTATGATGAGCGTATGCAGTACGGTGGGGAAGACCGGGAATTGGGCGAACGGCTGTTCAATGCAGGTATCAAGGCGAAACAAATTCGCTATTCCGCGATTTGTTTGCATTTAGACCACAAAAGAGGTTATGTAAACCCTGAAATGATCCAAAAAAACAAGAAAATTAGGGAAACTACCAAATCCCAAAAGATTACAAGAACCGATTACGGAATTAACCAATAGCTTTTAGAAACTGCCCTAATTTAGGAACAATTAATTCTGGGGTAAAAGCTTTATAATAATTTTGATAGTCTTTTTTGATAGCTTTTAAGTCCTGATATTGATACAATTCTGGCTTGATATCATTTAAATGGATGGAGTCATTTAGTTTTCCATCGTCAAACATGTTCCAGGCTTCTTTTAAAATCCATGGTGAGAAAATAGCAAATGTAGGTTTATCAATAGCTTTGGCTATATTGATGGCACCTCCCTCATTGCCAATCAGCGCTTTACAATGTTTCGTTATTGCAATAAATTCCCTTAGGCTTTTACCAAAAATGTGAAAATGAATATGCTTTTTAGTGCTTTCAGAGCAAAAAGACATCAATGTTTTAACCTCCTCGATCTGATTTGGAATATAATTAAAAAGAATATTGCCCTGAGTCTCTTCTACAATAAAGTCAATCAATTTAGCCATATATTCCAAAGGATACGTTTTTGACTTGCCACTACCTAAAACCCCAATTATAAACAGAGGTTTTGAAAGTTCTATCTTGAATTTTTCCAAAAGCTCCTTTGCGTCTTCAACTTCCCGTTCGGTAAGATATATTTTAGGCTTTATGGGCTTCAAATCATCCTTAATAATGGGCTTTAGCAGTTGTAATCTATTCTCAATGGCCAAACCGGCATTCGTGTCAGGTGTGCTTTTTTCTTTAAAAGTATGAGTGTACAAAAATGCCGTGTACCATTTATATTTCGAAATTTTCGTTTTTGCACCAGAGAATAAGGTAATGAGATTGCTGGAGGATTTTGAATACACATCGATAACAACATCGTATTTCTCCTTTCGAATCTTTTTCAGAAAGCTATTGAACAATGACTTTTTTTTCTCAATTTCTGGAGTTAAAAACTGAAATTTGTCAATATTCGGGTTGTGCTCTACAACGGGAAAGGTATGCGAATTTATTAGGTAATGAAGCTCAGCGTTAGGGTGATGTTCTCTAAGGGCTTCAAACAAAATACTACTTGTGAGCACATCTCCAATCATTTTTTGCTGAATCACTAAAACCTTCATGCCCATAAATTACAAATAAAAAATTCCAAATTCCAAGCAGAAAAGTTTGGAATTTGGAATTTGAGTATTTTGAAGTTTACGAGTAGCATAAGTTTTCACATATGAGTTAGAACTGCTCCCGATAGTTATCGGGACCGCGACTGTAGACTGCAAACTTTTTAAACCGCTACATCATGCTCCCTTAAAGCATCATTGAGCGAAGTCTTTTTATTAGTGCTTTCCTTTCGTTTTCCAATGATTAATGCACAAGGCACATTATATGTCCCAGAAGGGAATTCTTTAGCATAGCTTCCAGGAATGACTACCGAACGTGCTGGAACTACCCCTCGGTGCTCCACTGGCTCGTCACCAGTAACGTCAATGATCTTTGTACTCATGGTCAATACTACACCGGCGCCCAAAACGGCTTCGGTTTCAACTCTAACACCTTCTACTACTATACAACGCGAACCGATAAAGGCATTATCCTCAATAATTACAGGAGCGGCTTGTAAAGGTTCTAAAACCCCACCAATACCAACACCACCAGAAAGGTGTACATTTTTACCAATTTGCGCACAACTACCTACGGTAGCCCAAGTATCTACCATGGTTCCTTCGTCAACATAAGCACCAATATTTACATAACTTGGCATCAAAATAGTGCCCGGAGAAATATAGGCCCCATGTCTTGCAACTGCATGCGGTACAACGCGAATTCCTTTTTCGGCATACCCCTTCTTTAAAGGAATTTTATCATGGAACTCCAAAGGCCCGGCCTCAATGGTTTCCATTTTTTGAATAGGAAAATAAAGTACAACACCTTTTTTAACCCATTCATTCACCTGCCATCCACCCTCGATAGGCTCTGCAACACGAAGCTCGCCTTTATCCAAAAGGTCGACTACTTTCCTTATGGCGTCTGTTGTTTTACTTTCCTTTAATAACTCTCGGTTTTCCCAAGCGCTTTCTATAATTTGTTGTAAATCCGTCATTGGTTTCAATATTTTGGGCAAATATACTATCTAAAGCCTAAAATCGATGTGTATTTCGTCTTTAAATATCCTGAAAAATTTCGTCGAAATCCTGTCGATTTTCTAAAGATTTTGATGCCGTTTTCCCCGTGAAAAATTTATTTTTTTAGATGAAATGCATTTTTCGTGTTTTTAATCGATAAAATCAAGCACTTCCACTATTCATCGGTAAAAATTTCTGCTTCTCTAGTAATCGAAAATTCCGTGTTCTACAACTATTTTATTCTGTTTGAGCATTGATGCCGATATATATTTGAACCGTTGAAACAAATGAAACAACCCAAATCATGAAAACGAATTTTTACATCTTATTTATCTTATTACTTTCTTTTTCTGCCGTAGGTGCTCAAAATGAAATTAAGACTAATAATGTTGAAAAAACAGTTACTGTTTCTGAAACTGAAGAAGCTACCGTAATTATCGACACTGTAAAAATCAAAGAGACTATTGCAAGAAGTAGTAGCGATATTAGAATTTTCTTGAACAGAGAAAGAAAAGTTGATAACATCAAGTTAGTATTTCCAAAGATTCACAAAAGAAAATTATCATAAACTAGAACAAGTATTCAAATATTAATAATAAGGTTAAACACGAAAAGGACTGTCCGAAAGGGCGGTCCTTTTTTATTTGGTTATTTTTGCCCAAATTAAACGCATGGGAAGAATTTTAGCGATAGACTACGGGATGAAGCGAACAGGGATAGCCGTAACCGATGAGTTACAGATTATTGCCTCGGGTTTAACGACTGTTGACACCAAAGAGTTGCTAAATTTTTTAAAAGATTATTTTACTAAAGAAGAAGTGGAGTTAATTTTAATGGGCGAGCCTAAACAAATGGACAATACCCCTTCAGAAAGTGAAGCTCTTATTCAGCCGTTTCTGGAAAAGCTTAAAAAGCAATTTCCGAATATTCCCTTGAAACGCGTGGATGAGCGTTTTACCTCAAAAATGGCCTTTCAGTCTATGTTGGACAGTGGATTAAAGAAGAAGCAACGCCAAAACAAAGCTTTGATAGATGAAATTAGTGCCACTTTAATTCTTCAAAGTTATTTGTATTCTAAATAACTTTCCATGCACATTATACAATAGAGAGTTGTATTTTTGCAAAAAACAATTTAATCCTAACGATGATTTTACCCATAGTGGCCTATGGCGACCCAGTTTTAAAAAAGAAAGCCAAGGAAATAACCAGAGATTATCCTAAACTTGAAGAACTACTGGACAATATGTTCGAAACCATGTACAATGCCATGGGTGTCGGTCTTGCAGCCCCCCAAATTGGTTTGCCAATTCGTTTGTTTTTAGTGGATACAGCGCCGTTTAGCGACGACGAAGATTTGAGTGCGGATGAAAGAGAAGCTTTAAAGGATTTTAAGCAGGTTTTTATTAATGCTACCATTTTGAAAGAGGAGGGCGAGCAATGGGCGTTTACCGAGGGATGTCTTAGCATTCCAGATGTTAGGGAGGATGTGTTTAGGCAGCCTAAAATTACTGTGGAATATTTGGACGAGAATTTCGAAAAGCAAACCAAAACTTTTGATGGCTTGATTGCCCGAGTTATTCAACATGAATACGATCATATTGAGGGTATCATGTTCACCGATAAATTGTCCAGTTTCAAAAAGCGATTGATAAAAGGTAGGCTATCAAACATTTCAAAAGGGAAGATAAATGTGGACTACAGAATGCGATTTCCTAATCAAAAAAAGAAGCGATAATTTTTGCTTTACTTTTTAAAAATAGGATATTTGCGCTCCCGTTCCGATAACTATCGGGAGCAATCGGGATTAAAAATTAAGAATCTAGTATGGGTTTAGAAAAAGTTTTAGCAATTTCCGGAAAATCAGGGCTCTATAAATTGGTCACCCAAACAAGGGGCGGTTTTGTGGCTGAATCTCTAATTAACAACAAGCGTATCTCAATTAGCTTGCAAAATAACGTTAGTGTACTTAGTGAAATAGCGATTTATACTTTGAACGAAGAAATCCCGTTATACAAGGTTTTAGGCAAAATCAGGGAAAGGGAAAACGGTCAGATTTGTAGTGTTGGACCAAAAGAAAGCAAGGATAAACTGGAGGAGTATTTTTTCGATGTGTTGCCCGATTATGATGAAGATCGGGTCTATCCCAGTGATATCAAAAAGGTGATTCAGTGGTACAACCTTTTGCAAAAGCACGATATGCTCAATTTATTGGACGAAGAAGCAGATTCGTCAAGCGACGAAGAAGAATAAATCATGAACCTCCTTTTTGGAGGTTTTTTTATGAGTTTTTTGTAAGTATGATGAGGTTTTAACGACATTTTCTTGTAAAACAATGAACTATGAAGTCCCTTTGGTTTTTTGAAGACGTTAACCTATTTCGCACCCTTTGTCCACATAAGTTTAAGGCATACAAGGCTGACCATGATTTTGATGCCTACAAAAAGCAGGATTACATCTATTTTGAAGATGATTCGGCAAACAAAGTGTATCTGATTGAAAAAGGGAAAGTTAAGATAGGATACTATACTGAAGAAGGGGATGAGGTGGTAAAGGCTATTTTAACCCGAGGGGAGCTATTTGGCGAAACGGCCATTTTCGGAGAGTCCAGGCGTGAGGAATTTGCGCAATCCATTGATAACACAACAAGTATTTGCCCCATAGGTGTGGAAACTATGCATGATTTAATGCGGGACAACCAAACCTTCAGCTTTAAAGTCTATAAATTTATTGGGCTGAAATTAAAGCGATTAGAACGAAGATTACAGCTGCTGCTCTTTAAAGATGCCAAAACAAGATTGATGGAATTTTTGCACGAACTGTGTCACGACTATGGTTATGATTGCGAAAAAACCGGGGATAAAATTATTCATCATCCTTACACCCAAAAGGATATTGCTTCCTTAATCGGTACTTCTAGACCTACTTTAAACATTCTTTTGAATGAGTTGAAAGAGGACAATGTCCTTGAATTTTCAAGAAAAGAAATAAGAATTTATAAAAATTCCGCTTAATGTTAGGTGGCTAACATTTTATGTTCTTCCCGAGCTATAATTTTGAATTCAAATAACAAATAAAAATTATAGCAATGATTAAAAACATGTTTTTAGCCCTAGTGTTAATAGGTTTTTTTGCTACCTCGTGTAGTAATGACGACGATAATTCTGGACCAACAAATTCCAATTTAACCTTTAATGCTCAAGGTTTGGAAGCCTTAGGTAGTGGTTACGTTTATGAAGGTTGGATTATAGTAAGCGGGGCGCCAGTTTCTACTGGTACTTTTACAGATGTTTCAAGTGCTCAGGTATTTTCGGTAAACACAGAGCAATTAAACAATGCAACACGATTTGTACTTTCTATTGAACCAGCTGTAGACCCGGACCCAGCTCCTGCCGACACCAAAGTACTAGTTGGGGATTTTTCAGGAAATTCGGCCACCCTTAATTCGTCTATAGTTGGGGATTTCAGCAATGCTGCTGGAGCTTTCTTTTTAAGAACACCAACTGATGAAACTGGGACAAACAATGGAAATGACCAATATGGCGTATGGTTTGGTACGCCAGGAATGCCTCCAGCACCGAATTTCGTATTACCCACTTTGCCTGCTGGATGGACTTATGAAGGCTGGGTAGTAGGGGATAACGGTCCAATTACCACGGGTACTTTCAATGTTTTCAATATGGTTGATGCTTTTGATGATTTTAGTGAAACTTCTCAGCCCGGACCTCCAGTGCCAGGTGAAGATTTCTTTTTAAATGCACCTGCAGGGGAAACTTTCCCATTGGATGTTCGAGGTAGAACTGTTGTAATTTCAGTTGAACCAGTGCCAGATGATTCACCAGCGCCTTTTGCCATTAAGCCTTTGGTTGGAACGGCAGGACAAGATACGGCACCGGCAACCCATGATTTTGGTGCCAACTTAGGTTCTTTGCCTACAGGGACTGTAACGAGATAATATTTGAATTAGTTAATATAACGTCAAAAAAGAGCCTGATTTACAAAATCAGGCTCTTTTTTGTGGCATAATGTATGTACTAATACATTTCCTTAATTTTGCTGAGCTTGGATTTCCAAAGGTTCAATTCCTCTCTGTGTTTTGCGATATTGGCTTTCACCTCTTTTACCAGAGGATTATCGTCATCCACATTTGTGAAAAATTGAAGGTTGTTTTCCAATTGATTGATTTGCCCCTTAAGGTCATCTATTTTTTTACGAATAAAAGATCGTTCGTTGTCCAAACTTCGATGATTATCATCATTGCTATTTAGGGTTTCAAGCTTGTTTTCAAACTTGATCATTTCAGCCTCATTTTTATCTACCTTAAGCTTGCCAAATAGTTCGTCAACAGCTTTATTGAATTTGCTTTCAATATAGCGTTTATCATTAGGCACGCGACCCAAGGTTTTCCATTTGCTGATATAATCCTTGATAACCTCCAAATCCTTTTTCTTATCTTTTGAAAGTTTTAGGTTGTTTAAGGTTTGCAACAGTTCCTGTTTTTTGTTGAATGCTTCAACGAATTCTTTGTTGGCAGCATTACGCTTGGCATGGATTCTGTCAAAATAGTGATTGCAAGCACTTTTAAACTGCTTCCAAATTTTATCGCTGTCTTTTCTTGGCACGTGGCCAATTTTCTTCCAGTCGCTTTGGATTTTTTTCATCAATGGTGTGGTTACCGCAAAATCCTCACTATCCTTATTGTCTTCGGCTATTTTAACAAGTTCTCTTTTCTTTTGAAGGTTTTGGTACTGCTCCTTTTTTAGCTCTTTGTAAAACGCATTTTTACGTCTATTAAAAGTTCTTACAGCGTCTTTAAATTTGGCCCAAGTTTCCTCGTTAACTTTTATTGGTACTTTTCCAGCATTGAAAAAGGATTCACGCAGGGCTTCAATTTCCTTGATCTTTTTTTGCCAAGCACCGTGGCTACTGCTAGGTTCATCAGCAATGGCCCGAATGGATGCTATTATCTCAAGTTTTTTCTCAAGGTTTTTCTCGTAAACTTTATCAATTTCCTTATAGTACAGCTGTTTTTTGTCGTTGATAATTTTGGTGGCCGCCTTAAAACGTTCCCAAATTTCTTCACGGTGCTCCTTGCCAACTGGGCCCAATTCTTCCTTCCACATTTTGTGGAGTTCTTGCAATTCCCTAAAAGCACGCATTACATTGTCGTCTTGGGCCAATTCTTCCGCACGCTCAATGATTTTAAGCTTCTTCTCTAAATTGTGCTTAAAATCCAAATCGCGTAAATCCCTATTGAGATGTAGAAAGTCATAGAACATTTCCACATGATGGTGGTAGCTGTTCCAGGCATTATTGTATTTATCTCGAGGGATAGGACCTGTATTGCGCCAGCGTTCCTGTAGCTCCTTAAAATGTTTATAAGTGGTGTTTATGTTTTCTTCAACATTGATCAGCCCTTTCAATTCCTCGATAATTTCTAGTTTATCCTTAAGGTTTTGTTTGAGGTTTTGCTCAATGTTTTTATAATGTTCATTGAGTTTTCCTCGGTATTCTCGATAAGCAGTTTTGAATCGCTTTTGAATGGGGTTGGAGTAGTAGAAGTCTATTTCATTGCCACCGTCATTGATAAAATCAGCTTTCTTTTCCTCTAGTAAAGCATTAAATTTACTGTTGAATTCGCTTTTGATGCCATCCAAGTGTCTTTTAATGGCTTGAACTTTTTCCTTCTTCACCAATTTTTCAAGTTCAATCACCAAAGATTCTAAGGACATTTTGTCGTATTCCTTAAACTCGATGGTGTGGCGCTCTTTATTGCCCTCGTCCTCGGCATCCTCAGCGTTGGATTCATCTATTTCGTTTATGGCTTCATCCTCAGAAGTAGTTTCGTTGGGGGTTTCAGTTTCAGAGGATTCAGGAGTATCATCTACCGTGCCATTATTCTCGTCCACAACAGTATCTTCCGTCGTTGCTACGGTTTCCTTATCTTCGGGGGCGGTACTGGTTTCTTCGGTCTCATTTTCGACCTGAGAAACATCTATATCCTCTTGTCTTCCATCTGCTTCCTGCAGGTTATCTCGCTCAGACATTTTAAAAAATGTTTAGGGTTCGTCTAGTTTATTCATTAAAGATACTAACAACTAGATGATTTACAAAGCAGGAAAAGAGTTTTAACGCGTAAGTTTTCTATTTATCAAGATTCCAAATAGACCATGCTTTTTCGGCCTGAAGCCTCAACATCTCTAGTCCATTGATGGTTATTGCCCCTTTTTCCTTGCCCAAACGGAGGAATTTGGTTTCTTCTGGATTATAAATTAAATCGAAAAGGATGTGTTTTTCCGAGATGCTTTCAAAAGGTATTGCCGGGCAGTTTTCAATATTTGGATAGGTGCCCAAAGGCGTACAATTTATGATGATTTGGTGTTCCAAAATGATATTGGCATTCAACTCTTCATAAGTGAAACGCACATGGTTTGAGGCGGTTCTTGAAACATAATGACATTCTATACCTTTTTGCTTCAGCGCATAGATAACCGCTTTGCTTGCACCACCAGTCCCTAAAATCAATGCTTTTTTGTGATGTTTTTTTAAATAGGGCTCTATAGATTTTATAAACCCGTAACAGTCTGTATTGTAGCCTACCAATTTCCCTTTTTTGGTCACTTTAATGGTATTAACGGCACCAATCTCTTTTGCTTTTTTATTGAGTTTGTTTAAATAAGGAATTACTTCTTCCTTATACGGAATGGTTACATTGAGTCCTTTCAAGCCCTCTGTATTCTTTACTATTTCTGAGAAAAGGGTAATTTTTGGAATATCGAAATTTTGATAACTCACATTTTGAACACCCTCTTTTTGAAACTTTTTTTTAAAATAACTTACTGAAAATGAATAGGATATGTTTCTACCTAAAAGCCCTAATCTATGCATGTTTTTTTTGTTTTTGGCCGTAAATTTCTAACCCTACTACAATTGCGAATCCTAAGATAATATATCCAATGGCATAATAGGTTTCCGTATTCAGTTCGGGTAGAAATCGTTTATAATTTTCGATAATCTTTTCACCACGGGAGTCCAATAAAAACTCACCGTTTTCCATTTGCTTATAAATCGTTTTTTTCCATGGCCAAACCACACCTAGCGACCCGATAATAAAACCGATAATTGTAGCAATAGTAATGCTTTTGTAATGTTTCAAAATGTAACTCAGTAGATGAGAAAACGTTACGAGCCCAGCAACCGAACCCAACGTAAACATGGCCAGTACCTTAAGCATTCTTATACGTTCTTGGTCATCAATAAACCCAAAATCCCCTTGAAATAGCTCTGCAAAGGTATCATAAAGGGCATTAACGGAATCAACCAAAAGCAGGACATAATTGCCCATTAAAATAAGAATGAATGAGCCTGAAAACCCGGGGAGTGTCATTCCAGAAACACTGATGATGCCACAGAAAAAAACGAAAAATAGATTGTCATTTTCCTTAGCAGGATTCAAAAAACTAATGCTCAGCCCAAGAATAATACCTAATGCCAGGGAGGTGTAGGTTCGGCTATTCCAGTCGTCAAAATCCTTGTTAACGTAATAAATTGAGCCAACGATCATACCGAAAAACACGCTCCAAACATAAAGCTCATAGTGCAGAATAAGATAATCCAACAACTTTGAAACACTAAAATAGCTGATGATCATTCCGAGAAACAAGAGGCCCAAAAAACGCCCATTGATATAGTTGAAAAAACTTTTAAATCGACCGTTAATTAGTAATTTGAAGGCCTTGGAGTTTACTTTTTTTAAGGAATATATAAACTCCTCATAAAACCCTGCAACAAAGGCCACAACTCCACCCGAAACCCCGGGTACTTTATTGGCGGCACCCATACCCAGTCCCTTTAAAACCAGAAAAAGCTTGTCCTTAAGCGTTCGGGTACTCTCCATTTATTGTTTTTTACTGCCTAGTTTTTCTAAAATAAAAATAGTCAAAAAGCCTACAACCATTAATACAATGGCATACGGAAAGAAATTTTCCCCCTCATAGGAAAAAGGAGATATACTTTCCGATAAGAAAGGTACTTCTTTACCGTGTGAGTCTGTTCGATAGGAGAGTACTTTTTTCCACGGCCAAATTTTATTCAACGACCCGATAATGAAACCGGTAAGAGTTGCGAGTGTAAGGTTTTCATGCTTTTTGAAAAGCCATTTCAATAATTTTGAAAAGGATAAAAGTCCAACGATGGCTCCACATCCAACAATGGCTATAGTCTTGATATTGAAGGTATCTACAGCTTCTAAAATAGGCTTGTAAGCCCCAAGTAAAACTAAAATAAAAGCGCCCGAAATACCCGGTAAAATCATGGCGCAAATGGCTAATGCTCCAGCAAGAAATAAAAACCAACTAGAATTGGATGAGCTAATTGAAGGAATTGTAGTAATATAATAAGCGACTAAACTGCCAACTAATAAGCCTAGAATAATTGTGACGTTCCATGTCTTTATCTGTTTTCCAACAAAAAGAATACTGGCCAATACCAATCCGAAGAAAAAAGCCCATATCAATATCGGGTAGTGTTCTAATACCCATTTTAAAGCCTTCGCTAGAGATAAAACACTAACACCAATTCCGATAAAAAGTGCCAATAAAAAGTTGCCATTTAATTGCTTCCAGGCGCTTTTAACCCCGTCGGCTCTTAGTGTTTTGAATAAAGAAAAGTTAATATTGTTTAATGACGAGATTAGTTCTTCATAAATACCAGATATAAAAGCAATCGTACCTCCAGAAACTCCAGGCACAACATCCGCTGCTCCCATGGCAACCCCTTTTAAAGAAATAACAAAGTAATCGATAAGCCGTCTCTGCATACAATGATTTTTAGGAAAATCAAAGGTATGCAATTTGCAACAACTAGTGATTAGTTTTAAGTAAGCTTTTTATCTGGATATTGCTGAGCAGTTCGGGAAATAATTCGTCTATTATAAAGCTATATTCAGCGTTGTTGCGCAGGCCATTTTTAAGATGGAAAATACCCTTATGGTTTTGATGCAGTTTGAAGTGCAACCCGGCTAAGCGATACTCGATTTCAGCATTTTCGGGAAAAAAGTCCAAAGCTTGTTCGTAATTTAAGATCGATGCCCGGTGTTCTCCGAGTTTAATCAATAAATCACCTCTAGTAATCCATGTTTCAAACTCAAAATTACCCAAATCCAATGCCTTTCTGTAGCCTCTTTCCGCTTCTTCCAACAAATCCAAACGGTGATTGATTTGTCCGTACAGCTTCCAGTACACCACATTTTCAGAGTCGATATTAAGGGCTTTGCTTATGTAATATAATGCCTTTTGATAGTTTTTCTGTTTAATAAAAAACTTTGTTGTGGCAATCCAGCCTTTGTCCAATTGTGGGTCGACCTCTCTTGTTTTCTTGTAAAACTGAAGGGCACTATCATAATTGCCCAATTTTTCATGGCAATTTCCTATTCTAAATAAGGCAAAGGCGGATGGGTCGTCCAATTTTAGGGTCAAGTCATAGCTTTCAATAGCTTCATGATATTTTTCTATTTTTTCTAAAACCTTACCACGCTCCAAATAGGCCCCTATAAAGGTGTCGTCTGAAATTATCGCGAAATCAAAGGCAGCCAATGCTCTTTTAAAATCTTTTTGGGAGTAGTATTGCTTACCCAGTTGGTGCCAAGCTACTTCAGAATAAGGATTTTTGTCCAGAAAGACATTTAGGTATTCAATGGCTTCTTCATGCTGTTCCAAATAATCAAAACAGTACATAACATTGTACAATGCGGAGTAGTCCTCAATATCTTGCTCTAAGCACTTTATGAACTGCTGTTTTGCATTTTCAAACTCATCTAAAAACAAATACTCCATTCCTATCAAGGAATAAATATCGACCACATCATCAGTGAAATCCAACGCATATTGCAATACCTCAATAGCCTTTTTGTGGTTGTCCTGTTTCGAATAAATATTAGCCTTTTGGATGAAGATTTCTTCGTTATTGGGGTCAATGGAATAGAGCTCGTTCAATAGGTCATTTGCCTCCCTTAATTTATCCTCGAACACATATACTTCCACTTTAAACAATTTCAAATTTATGGAAGTCGGGTGTTGTTCCAGGCCCAGTTTAATGGCCTTTTTGGCTAAGGCTATTTTTCCTTGGTTGAGGTAGTGGTGAATGATGTTTTCAAATTCTTCGGAATCGAAAAACAAAACGTGGTTGGTTTTTAACATCGATTCAAACTTAGTAAGAGGCAAATTGTTGTTGTCGCTTTGACTAAACTCCATAAGCAGTTTTAAGTTTTCTTCTGAAATAAAAGTAAGATTCTGGATGCCTTTTTTGGGGTGGGAAACACAAATGTTTTTAACAAAGTAATGAACAAAATTAAGAGGTAAGAGAAAAACAGGCTGTTAATATTTTGTGTTTCAATGTTTTATATTTTTGATTTAGGGGCAATATCCTCAAGAGTATCTAAAATCATATTGCAACCTTTGATGAGTTCTTCTTCAGAAACCGTTAGCGGAGGTGTAATTCTAACTGCCTTTGGCTCAAATAACAGCCAAAAAAGAATAAGCCCTTTATTTTGACATTCCATAATAAGTGTATTTGCAATGTCTGAAGATGGCATCATCAAAGCGAGCATTAAACCTCTGCCTCTTATTTCTGCAATTAGCGGGTGTTTTAAGCGGTTCCGAATGAGTTGTTCCTTTCTCAATGCACCCTCCATAAGGTTGTCTTCCACCACTTCTTTTAAAGTCGCATGGGCCGCTGCGGCAATAAGGGGGTGTCCCCCAAAAGTGGTAATATGCCCTAATTTTGGGTTGTCCATTAGTAAATCCATAAGCTTACCAGAGGCCGTGAAAGCCCCAATGGGCATGCCTCCTCCTAAACCCTTGCCAGTCACCAAAATATCTGGGATACAATTATAATGTTCAAAACCAAATAACTTGCCGGTTCTTCCAATACCCGGTTGGATTTCGTCCAGAATCAATAGTGCTCCCACTTCGGTACAACGTTCACGAACTTTTCTCAAGTAATCCTTTTTCGGTTCTATAAACCCAGCGCCACCTTGTATGGTTTCCAAAATAACGCATGCTGTCTTTTTGGAGATGTGTTTTAAATGTGAAGTATTATTAAATTCAATGAACCGAACATCCGGCAACAACGGCCTGAAAGCTTGCTTGCGCTCCTCAAAACCCATAACGCTTAATGAACCCATGGTGTTGCCATGGTATGCCTTTTCGGCTGCAATGATTTCACTGCGGCCTGTGGCACGTTTAGCCAGTTTTAGTGCGCCCTCTATAGCCTCCGTTCCTGAATTGGTCAAGTAAGTTTTCTCCAAAGGTTCAGGCAAATGATTGGCTAAAAGCTTTGTAAGTTCAACAGCTGGTTTTTGGATGTATTCGCCATAGACCATTACATGGAGGTATTTGTCCAATTGCGTTTTGATGGCCTCACTTACTTTGGAGTTGCCATGGCCTAGGGTGCATGCAGAAACTCCGGCTACAAAGTCTAGGTAGGCCTTTCCATCTGTATCGTAGATATAGGAACCTTCGGCGTGCGAGACTTCTATAGCTAAAGGCATAGGAGTGGTTTGGGCTTGGTATTTGAGGAAATCCTCATTCATAAATTAAGATCAAGGAAACTTTATTAGTTTTGAATTCCAAGCATAGACTATATCTGACGGATGTATTTTATTTATTACAACTCTTAAATTATGGCCGTCATCATGCTTATCAGCCATTATTGAATGTCTCTTCCAGTCGTTTGTCAATTTTATAGTTTGTAATTTATAGTTGGAGAAATCCCCTCCATATTCTTGAATTGCAATATAAATCTCACCACTTCCCTTTAGCCATATGGAAAATTCAAACTTTCCATTTTTAAGGTCGGTATTTTGAGTAATGTAGCCTACTGTGTTCTTTTTGGCAATCAACCTTTCTGCCTTTTTGTTATCAGGAGATAGAAGTGTTTCCGATTTAATTTCAATATTCTTTTTGTTCCATACAGCACTACCAAATTGTTCGCTGGATTTCAGGATATTCTTGTATGAATCCTTGTCTTTCAACTTTTCTTTATCCGTATTGATAGGCTTATAAGGTTTTTTGGCTAACCTCAGTTTTTCCTTTAAGATCTTGTCAAAGAAATCATCCTGGGGCACATAATCCTCAAGTCCTTTAATCACTGGAAGTTCCAGTGGAGGATCGTCCTTAAATAAATCTTCAACGCTATTGGGGCATTCTTCTTCCCTCCAGTCGAATCCTTTCAATAATCTATCGATTTTTGGGAATTCGCTCTCTGGATAAATGTCGCCATCCACTTGGTTGATTTTCCTGACTTCTTCAATGGCATTGTCGTTAATGAGAATATTTATTAAGCCTGATTTTGACTTATCAATACCTACCAGTTCGTTATTCTCATTTCGGAAATAGTAAATGGATTGGGCGTTTTTGATAATATCGATGTGGTAGATTTCGTTATCATCATTAAACAAACCGATAAGCTTTTTTCCGTTGATTTGGTTGTAGCCGTCACCAAGTGTGTCCTTGCTGATGAGAAATGCATGGTTAAACACAATCAAGGAGTCCATTTTCTCTTTTACGGTATCGCTTTTCAAATGGATAGTGTCTCCCGTCATTTGATTGCCGATGTTCCATAAAATTGGTTTTCGGGACACTGAAAATACATCTGTTTTTGATGGGTCATTAATATTTATCAATTGTGTCAATCCACTCTCATGATTCACATGAATGGAGTCCGCCTTTCCACTTAAATCAGATTTATAAAGTTTTACGTTTCTAAAAACTCGCGTGATGCGCTTTTCTGGTTTTCCAGTAACCATAAGGGTGTCCCCATGGATGTAAATTGAATCCTTTTCTTGAGTGGTGATAGCGTAGGCTCTTTTAGTAATAAAAATGGAATCTTTAGCTTTAAAAATTTCGGCATAGTGTCCTTTCACAACACTATTATTGATGGTGTCGGTTATCTTTATGTTATTTGTTGCGGATGAGAAATTTATATTTTGATCAAAATACAAACTGTCCCCAAGGATTTCCTTATTATCGTAGTCAATCTTTGCGTTTTTCATGGCATAGCCCGTTTTGGCCTTGGTGTCGTAAAACCCTTTTTCGCAGTAAGTAATACTTTTTTCAGTAGTTATGGTTGACGGGCCGAACAGATAGGCGTGGCCAGTTTCGGAATAAAAATCGAAGTAATCAGAAAGTATTTTGGCATCCGGATTTGTGAGAACAACACTATCTACAAACTGGTATTTTTTATTTTCCATGTAATAGCGACCAATTCTGCTGGTAATCGTTCCTGAGGAATCTTTAACAACTTTTCCATGGTTCTGAAAAAATGCCTGTTGTCTTTCTCGATCAAAATATAATGTGTCGGTTGTAATTGTGGAATTAGGGTCTTTTAAAACTACATCGCCACTGGCAAATGCCAATTGGGTTATGCCACTGTATTCCACATATTTTGATGTCATATTAATGGTGTCCCCTTGAATCATTTTCACGTTTCCGTAGGCTTCCAGAAAATTTTCGCTACCGTAATAATAGGCCTTGTCGCACCACATGTTGATGCTTTCGTGAACAATGTGAACTTGCTCGGAGTCGTCCCGGGTTAGGATTTTAGCACCGGGATAATTGTCTTCGTCAAAATTTAAAAAGCCTGAATATTTGATTTCAATCTTTTTTTGGGCCACGGCCTCGTAAGTGGAAAAAATAGAAAATAGAGCGATAAAAACGAGTAAATGAAATGCTTTCAAAATAGGACTGTTTTGGGCAAAAATAAGGATTATAATAATGTTCAATACCAAATTAAAACTTAAAATCTTGCCATTTATTTTAGAACGCTTTTAGGCCTTTGTTTTATGCCAGAATGGTAAAAGGAAGAATTTGAGCTTGGTTTTTTTCTGTTGGTTGGCGGGCAAGTGCGTTAAGGATTGTAGTGGAAAGCCCACAGGGTTTCCGACGCTAGGAGGGAACCCGAGGACTTGTAGCGGAAAGCCTGACCCGACGGCAGGAGGGGAACGCCCAAAAACAAAAAACGCTTCCATCTAAAAAGAAAGAAGCGTTTTGAGAATTTAACTAATTTATTAAGATTTAAATCTTAGCAGATTTAACGGTTTTAATAATTCTACCTGCAATTTTGTATGGATCACCGTTAGATGCTGGTCTTCTGTCCTCTAACCAACCTTTCCAACCGCTTTCTACAGTTGCAACAGGGATACGGATTGAAGCACCTCTATCTGAAATTCCATAAGAGAATTCGGTAATAGATTGTGTTTCGTGCTCACCGGTTAAACGTTGGTCGTTAAACTCACCGTAAACTTCGATGTGCTCTTTTACTACTGGACGGAAAGCTTCACAGATAGCTTCGTAAGTTGCTTTGTTTCCGGCAGTTCTCAATGTGGTGTTAGAGAAGTTAGCGTGCATACCGGAACCATTCCAGTCCATGTCCTTACCTAATGGTTTTGGATGGTACTCAATGTAGTAACCATACTTTTCAGTTAAACGGTCTAGTAAATATCTTGCAACCCAAATTTCGTCACCAGCTTTTTTAGCACCTTTGGCAAACAATTGGAATTCCCACTGTCCACATGCAACTTCCTGGTTGATACCTTCAAAGTTCAAGCCTGCGTCGATACATAAATCGGCGTGCTCCTCAACTAAATCTCTACCGTGAGTATTTTTACCACCTACAGAACAGTAGTACATACCTTGAGGTGCAGGATAACCACCAACAGGGAAACCTAAAGGCAACTGTGTGTGCGTATCCATTATGAAATACTCTTGCTCAAAACCAAACCAGAAATCGTTATCATCATCATCAATTGTGGCTCTGCCATTAGATTCGTGTGGAGTTCCATCGGCATTCAAAACCTCAGTCATAACCAAGTATCCGTTTCTTCTTTCAGGATCTGGGTAAATAGCTACAGGTTTTAAGATACAATCTGAAGCCCCACCTTCAGCTTGTCTGGTGGAAGATCCGTCGAAAGACCAGTTACCGATTTCTTCCAAAGTTCCTTTAAAGTTTTCATGCTCTTCTACTTTGGTTTTACTTCTCAAGTTTTGAGTCGGTTTATAACCATCCAACCAAAGGTATTCTAATTTAATTTTAGCCATAATTACTGATTTATTGGTGTATTTTTTTATTTAATCCGAACAAATATAAATTTTTATTGAGATACTTTAAATTATTGGGGGGGCTTTTCATAAAAGCCAATGTTATTTTTATTTATACCCTATTTTTTGTGGGTATATTTTAAAAAAAGTATAGTTTTTTATATGAATACTGAAAAATTGATAACAATAAATTTTCTGATTTTTTGCGATTGTTTTGACATAACATCTATTTTTGCGCTATTGTAAAAGTTTAATACCAAACTATTTATTCCCATGGCGAGTTTACGATTTCATGCCCTAAAGGAATCCATTTCCTATACATCAAAAACATTTGTTGAAGAGGGTAGGCGTTCCGAATTGTTCGGCGCTAATGTGTTCAATGAAAGTACTATGCGCCAGTATTTAACAAGGGATGCTTTTAAGGGCGTGATGAGTGCCATTGAAGATGGGTCCAAAATAAGCAGGTCGGTTGCTGATCAAGTAGCTTCGTCCATGAAGGACTGGGCACTATCTAAAGGGGTAACGCATTACACGCATTGGTTTCAGCCTCTGACGGGCACCACGGCCGAAAAACACGATGCTTTTTTTGAAACTACGGAAAACGGCAATGCTATTGAAAAGTTTGGCGGGAGTCAATTAGTCCAACAGGAACCGGATGCTTCGAGTTTTCCAAGTGGAGGAATCAGGAATACTTTTGAGGCGCGAGGTTATACCGCTTGGGATCCTACATCTCCTGCTTTTATTTATGAAACTACATTATGCATCCCAACGATTTTTGTGGCTTACACTGGTGAAGCTTTAGATTATAAAACGCCATTGTTAAGAGCCTTGCACGCTGTTGATGATGCGGCAACGGATGTGTGCCGATATTTTGATAAGAATGTGAAAAAAGTAACCTCTTCCATGGGATGGGAGCAGGAGTATTTTTTGGTAGATAAAAATCTTGTGGCCTGTCGCCCGGATATTACCCTTACGGGAAGAACGCTTTTAGGGCATTCCTCCGCGAAGGGACAGCAGTTGGACGACCATTATTTTGGTTCCATTCCCAATCGTGCTCTAAACTTTATGCGCGATTTGGAAAACCAGTGTATGCTTTTGGGCATTCCTGCGAAGACTAGGCACAATGAAGTGGCGCCTAATCAATTTGAAATTGCGCCGATTTACGAGGAAGCCAATTTGGCCGTGGACCATAACTCCTTATTGATGGATGTAATGGGACGTGTGGCGTCCAGACATAATTTAAAAGTCTTGTTGCATGAAAAGCCCTTTGCCAATATGAACGGTTCGGGGAAGCATAACAATTGGTCGTTATCTACGGACACTGGGGTGAATCTTCTAAAACCGGGTAAAACCCCAATGAGTAACCTGCAGTTTTTGACCTTTTTTGTCAATACGATAAAAGCGGTTTATGAAAATGAAGAGTTGTTGAGGGCAACAGTGGCTTCCGCCAGTAACGATCATAGGTTGGGAGCAAATGAAGCCCCTCCGGCCATAATGTCAATTTTTATAGGGGAGCAGTTAACCAAAGTGCTACAGGATTTGGAGGGAGTAACAAAGGGCAAACTGTCCCCACAGGAAAAAACGGATTTAAAATTAAATGTAGTTGGTAAAATACCCGATGTGTTATTGGATAATACCGATAGAAATAGAACATCACCTTTTGCATTTACGGGTAATAAATTTGAGTTCCGCGCCGTGGGGTCCATGGCGAATTGTGGTAACCCGATGACGGTACTGAATACAATCGTAGCAAAACAATTGAAGGATTTTAAAGTTGAAGTGGATGCTTTGGTGGATGGTAAAAACTTTAAAAAGGATGAGGCTATTTTTAACGTATTGCGCGAATATATAAAGGCCTCAAGGGATATATTGTTTGAAGGTAACGGTTACGGTGCAGAATGGGAAAAAGAGGCCAAAAACAGAGGGCTGAGCAACAACAAAACGACTCCCGAAGCTTTGAAGGCGAAGATTGCAAAAAGTACCGTGGCCTTGTTTGAGGACATGAAGGTGATGAGCAAAATAGAAGTGGAGGCCCGCTACGAAATTGAAATGGAGGCCTACATTAAGCATATCCAAATTGAAAGCCGTGTGCTTGGCGATGTGGCTCGAAACCATATAGTCCCCACAGCGGTGAAATACCAAAATATACTGATTGACAATGTAAAGGGCCTAAAGGAGATATTTGGTAAAGATTACGAAGATTTAGCCAAAGAACAGCTCAACCTCATTAGGGCAATTTCTGGCCACGTGGAAGGCATCAATGGCAAAGTCACCAAAATGATTGATGAGCGCAAACAGGCCAACACGCTCGAAGATGTAGCCAAAAAAGCCGAAGCCTACTGCGAAAAGGTTAAGCCGTTTTTAGACGATATCCGCTACCATTGTGATAAACTGGAACTGTTGGTGGATGACGAACTTTGGCCGTTAACGAAGTATCGGGAGATGCTGTTTATTAGGTAGAACAGGTGAGGAGGTGCAATCCAATGCATTAACTTATAAGTTGAAAATTATGTGGCAATTGTTCAGAACGGGTAAGAGTGAATAGCTATAATTTCTCAATTGCCACCTTGCGAAAATCAATTGGATATCCTTCATATTGCAATAAAACCCTACCCCCTGAAACAGAAGGTTCAATACCTTCATTAACCAATTTACCATTAAGTTCTTGTTTTACTTTTCCGTTTTGCACTGTAATTACTATGGTATTCCATTCGCCAATAGGTCTTGTGGCATCTATAAAGCGTTTAGCCACCACACTTCGGCCAGGCTCGGTTACTGCCCCATTTATTCGAAGAGTAACGTCTTGAAGCAGAATAAAATCTCCAGTAGCGCCTTCTTTTACCTGAAACTGAATGCCCTTAGGCCAAAGCATGTCCGGGGTATCAGATGGAACTAGATACATTATACCGCTATTTTTTTTTGTGCTTTTCTTTGTGAAAGTTGAATCCGTATTCCATCTGAACTCAACGGTTAATTGAAAATTTTGAAATGATTGCTCGGACATAAGGTAACCAACTTTATTGCCATATAAACGAATCATTTGATGGTCAACCTGAAAGATTTCAGCGGCATTATCATGTTTTCCGGTTTCTTTCTCGTAAGCATACCAGCCATCTAAATCCTCACCGTTAAAAAGTTCAATTGTGGATTGGGCGTTTGTTAAATTTGGAACGAATAATAAAACAAAAGCCAATAATAGGTATGTATTTTTCATGGTTATAAATGTTTATTCAAGTAAAATAAGAATTTTGATATTATATTTCATTAATCATGGGGTTTATTTACAGTTGTTTTTTTAGGAAAGGTAAACATCTTATACAACGCGGAGATAAGCTTGCGTATTTAAGAAGTTTATCGATTGTAAAACGAATCTAGTTATTTTTTCCGGTAAAGTCAATAAGTACTGACAACATATCACATGTCAATTTTGTGGTCTTAAATCCAGTTAAAAACCCCGTTAATAAAACTCGTTCTTAATCAATTTCAAACCCCACAAATCTTTAAAATATTCCGTTACTTTGCATCACAATTTAGTACCATGAGCCAAGAAGTTTCAAAACGTTATGCGCAACGCGGGGTTTCGGCCTCAAAAGAGGATGTACACAATGCCATCAAAAATATTGACAAGGGGCTTTTCCCAAAGGCATTTTGTAAAATCGTTCCGGATTATTTAACCAATGATGATGACTATTGTTTGATTATGCATGCCGACGGGGCGGGCACAAAATCCTCTTTGGCCTATATGTATTGGAAGGAAACTGGGGATATTTCCGTTTGGAAAGGTATCGCCCAGGACGCATTGATCATGAATATTGACGATTTGTTGTGTGTTGGTGCAACCGATAACATTATGCTGTCCTCAACCATCGGAAGAAACAAAAATTTGATTCCGGGCGAGGTAATTTCAGCCATTATCAATGGTACCGAGGAATTGATTGCCGATTTGAAATCCTTTGGGGTAACCATTCATTCTACAGGTGGGGAAACCGCCGACGTGGGCGATTTGGTGCGTACTATTATTGTGGACTCTACGGTTACAGCTCGTATGAAGCGAAACGATGTGATAGATAATGCCAATATTTCCGCTGGGGATGTTATCGTTGGTTTGGAATCCTTTGGGCAGGCCACTTACGAAACTGAGTACAATGGCGGTATGGGAAGTAACGGGTTGACTTCCGCCAGACACGATGTGTTCCATAAATATCTGGCCAAAAAATACCCCGAAAGTTTTGATGCAGCCGTACCTGCGGATTTGGTATATTCGGGAGGGGTGAAATTGACGGACGAGGTTGAGGATGCCCCGATTGATGCTGGAAAATTGGTGCTGTCCCCAACACGTACTTATGCGCCGATTATCAAATCGATTTTGTCAAAATACAATAGTCAAAGTATTCATGGCATGGTACATTGCTCAGGTGGGGCGCAGACCAAAATCCTTCACTTTGTGGATGGATTGCATATTATTAAGGATAATATGTTTGATGTGCCTCCGCTATTTAAATTGATACAGGAGCAATCCAATACCGATTGGAAGGAAATGTATCAGGTCTTTAATTGCGGACACCGATTGGAGCTTTACGTTGCGACGGAAATTGCAGAAGATATCATCGCTACATCAAAAGCGTTCAATGTGGACGCCAAAATTATTGGTAGGGTAGAGGCTTCAGAAACCAAAAAGCTCACAATAAAAAGTGAATTTGGCGAGTTTAAGTATTAGAAAATCCTAATCCGGAATTGTTATTGGAACAATTTTTGATAAGATGATATCTTTTAATAAACCTAACAAACCATGTCTAGACATTTTCTAGTCTTAGCCCTTCTGTTTACAGTACAATTTAGTTTTGCACAACCCGACTCCCTTTTTATTAAAGAAAATAAGGTCTATGATGGGCCCTTGTGGACACAGGTCCAAAAAGCGAGTTTGGATATCAGTCAGGTAAGTTTTACCAACTGGAATGCCGGAGGTACCAACTCCATATCCGCCTTGTTAGGGTATGAATTTCAAAAAAACTATAAGGATAAATTTTATTTTTGGAACAATAGTTTTCGGGTTCGTTATGGCGTGAACAAGCAGGCAAGTCGAGAGTTGCGCAAAACCGATGATATTGTTGAAATGACTTCGAATCTGGGTTATCAACCCACGGAAGATTCCAAGTGGTTTTATTCTGCACGATTTAATTTTAGGGCCCAAATTGCCAATGGTTACAACTATCCCGATACTGACAATCCCATTTCTAGGTTTATGGCACCTGGGTATTTGCTTTTTGGAGGGGGGATGGAGTACGGAAAAAATATTGAGGAACTCTCATTTTATTTCTCCCCACTAACGTTAAAGGCCACATTTGTTTTAGACCAGGAATTGGCCAATGCCGGGTCGTTTGGTGTTGAGCCTGGGGTTTTTGATGATAATGGTAATTTGATTAAAAAGGGAGATAACATCCGAACAGAAGTTGGTATTCTGATGACGAATAGCTACGCTCTTGAATTGACTAAAAATATTAGAGCCACCCATCTTTTAAGTTTGTATACGGATTACATCAATAATTTTGGCAATGTTGACGTGGATTGGCGAGTGAATTTCGATTTTAAAGTTAACAGTTTTGTTCGAGCAACTTTGGAGTCGCATTTGCGCTACGATGATGATGTGAAAATTTTGGAGCCAACAGCCGTTGAAGGCGAGTTCGACGAAACCGGTGCACGAGTGCAATGGAAGCAGTTTTTGGGTATAGGTTTTGCTGTTGACTTTTAAAAGGATTCTTGTCATGTATTTATTAAATTTGTTAACTTTTTCATGTTGATAAATTTTTAAATTACTGATATTGATAATATTAACAAAATATTGTTGCTAACTTTTTGGTTTTGAGTATAGTAAAAATGAAATAAATTTTGTTGTTTTATAGTTTCAAAATTATTCCATTTTTTTTCAAAAAACCATAAGCTACAATGAATGTGAAAACCTCCCCCGCACAACAAACTTTCACCCAAGAAGAAGCCTTTGAAGCCTCTCTAAAATACTTCAAAAATGATGACTTGGCCGCCCGTGTTTGGATTAACAAATATGCTCTCAAAGATTCTGATGGGAATTTGTTTGAACAATCCCCCAGTGATATGCACCGTCGTATTGCAAAAGAAATTGCTCGAATCGAAAAGAAATATGTCAATCCTCTATCGGAAGACGACGTTTTCGATTTAATTAAAGACTTTAAATATATCGTGCCTCAGGGAAGTCCAATGGCAGGTATCGGCAACCCTTATCAAATTGCTTCTTTATCCAATTGCTTTGTGATTGGAAATAGTGGTGCCTCGGATTCCTACGGTGGTATCATGAAAATTGACCAAGAACAGGTACAGTTGATGAAACGTCGAGGTGGTGTCGGTCATGATTTATCCCACATCCGCCCGAAAGGCTCTGCTGTGAAGAATTCGGCATTAACTTCAACAGGAATTGTACCTTTTATGGAGCGTTATTCCAATTCTACCCGCGAGGTGGCACAGGATGGTAGGCGAGGTGCTTTGATGTTGTCTATTTCAATAAATCACCCTGATGCTGAAGATTTTATTGATGCCAAGTTGGAAGCCGGAAAAGTAACGGGTGCTAATGTTTCCGTCAGAATTGATGATGAATTCATGAAGGCCGTAAAGGCGGGTTCGGAATATGTTCAAAAATATCCTGTTTTTAGTGATAGTCCTAAGTTTTCTAAAAACATTGAGGCCAATGCCCTTTGGAAAAAGATCGTGCATAATGCATGGAAATCCGCAGAACCTGGTATTTTGTTTTGGGATACCATCGCCAAGGAATCCGTGCCAGATTGCTATGCGGATTTGGGGTACAAAACCGTTTCTACCAATCCATGTGGGGAAATCCCGTTGTGTCCGTATGATTCTTGTAGATTGTTGGCCATAAACTTGTTTTCTTATGTTGAAGAGCCTTTCACAAAAAATGCAACATTCAATTTTGACTTATTCAAAGAACATGTGGCTTATGCACAGCGAATCATGGATGATATCATCGATCTTGAATTGGAAAAAATTGATGTAATTCTAAAGAAAATTGATGAAGATCCCGAAGAAGATGAGGTAAAAGCGGTGGAGCGAAACCTGTGGTTAAATATCAGAAACAAGGCCTACGAAGGTAGAAGAACTGGCATTGGTATTACTGCAGAAGGAGATATGTTGGCGGCTTTGGGTTTAAGATATGGCAGTGAAGAAGGAAATGCCTTTTCGGTAGAATTGCATAAAACTATTGCTTTGGAAGCTTATCGTGGTTCGGTAAGTTTAGCCAAGGAACGTGGGGCATTCTCTATTTTCGATTCCGATAGGGAAAAAGACAATCCGTTTATCTTACGCTTGAAAGAAGCCGATAGTCAATTGTATTACGAAATGTTGGAATACGGGCGTCGCAATATTGCATTGTTGACCATTGCGCCAACAGGGACAACAAGCTTGATGACCCAAACCACATCGGGAATTGAACCTGTGTTTTTACCGGTTTATAAAAGAAGAAGAAAGGTAAACCCAAATGATAAGGATGTTCGTGTGGATTTTGTAGATGAGGTTGGGGATTCTTGGGAGGAATACGTGGTATTTCATCATAAATTCAAACAATGGATGGAAGTGAACGGTATTGATACCACAAAAAATTATTCGCAGGATGAATTAAATGGACTTATCCAAGAATCACCATATTATCAAGCTACTTCCAACGATGTTGATTGGTTGAGCAAGGTAAGTATGCAGGGTGCTATTCAAAAGTGGGTGGACCATTCCATTAGTGTAACCATCAATTTGCCAAATGATGTGGATGAAGATTTGGTTGGTGAATTGTATGTCAAAGCTTGGGAGGTGGGCTGTAAAGGCGTAACGGTTTATCGTGATGGTTCGCGTTCGGGAGTATTGATTTCTAACGATGAGAAGAAAGAGGAGCAGCCACAAAACACGATTTTAACGGTATTTCCCAAAAAACGCCCGCAAACTTTGGAAGCGGATGTGGTGCGTTTTCAAAATAACAAGGAAAAATGGATCGCTTTTATCGGCTTGGTGGACGACAAACCTTATGAGATATTTACTGGTCTTGCTGATGACGAAGACGGAATTTTGTTGCCACGTTGGGTCAATCGTGGAGTGATTATCAAAAATAGAAATGAGGATGGATCGTCTCGTTATGATTTTCAATATAAGAATACTCGGGGATACAAAACTACAATCGAAGGGTTGTCGCATAAGTTCAACCCAGAGTTTTGGAACTATGCCAAGTTAATTTCAAGTACGTTAAGACACGGTATGCCTATTGATAAGATTGTGGATTTGATTAACAGTTTGCAGTTAGACAGTGCTTCCATCAACACATGGAAAAATGGTGTGGTACGTGCTTTGAAACGCTTTATTGAGGACGGCACTGAAGTAAAGGGGCAAACCTGTGATAATTGCAAATCAGAGAATTTGATTTATCAAGAAGGCTGTCTGACCTGTAGCGATTGTGGGTCTTCAAAGTGTGGATAGACTTTAGAATGAATATGAAATCGAAAGGGAGGCCAGAGTGCTTCCCTTTTCATTTATATAAAAGCCTTTAAAACCAAAAGAAAAGGAAGACTCAAAAAGGCGTCAATGATAAATAGTGTTGAAAATAGTTTAAATGTAGAAATGCCCAGTTTTCTGTAAAACAACAATTTTCGTTTTGACAAGGTTTCGGTGGTAATGTGCCAAAGAAAAATCACTAGAAAAAATTTTATTAAAAACAAAGGGAAAAGGCCCAATCCGATAATGGAAAGCAATGCATTTATTCCAAAAGACCATAGAAATAAAGGCCGGTAAAACAGAAGGATGGATGAAAACTGTTGCATGGTAAATAATGTAACGGTTTTCACTGGGAATTATTTTTTGGTTTCAGCCATATCTGTTTCTCGTGAGCTCTCAAAATTCATAAATTATCGTATTTTTGATGTCCGATAAAAAAAGCAGATGTTAGATAAGTTAGAGATAGTAAAGCAACGTTTTGACGAGGTGAACGATTTGATTATCCAACCGGATATCATTTCTGACCAAAAGCGATACGTAGCATTGAATAGGGAATATAAGGATTTGAGAGTACTCATGGAAAAGCGCGATTCCTATATCGAACTGACAGATAATTTAAAGGAAGCTGAGGAAATTATAGCTGATGGAAGTGACGCCGAAATGGTAGAAATGGCCAAAATGCAGTACGATGAAGCTAAGGAAGGTATTCCGAAATTGGAAGATGAAATCCGCTTTTTACTGATTCCTAAAGACCCCGATGATGCGAAAGATGTTGTGGTCGAGGTAAGAGCAGGAACAGGCGGGGACGAGGCTAGTATTTTTGCAGGTGATTTATACAGAATGTACACTAAATATTGTGAAAGCAAAGGTTGGAACGTTAGTGTTGTGGACTTAAATGAAGGTACAGCTGGCGGTTTTAAAGAGATTATTTTTGAGGTGAGCGGTGAGGAGGTTTATGGCACAATGAAGTTTGAGGCTGGCGTGCATCGTGTGCAGCGTGTGCCTCAAACGGAAACTCAAGGTCGGGTCCACACCAGTGCGGCAACAGTTGTTGTATTGCCTGAAGCAGAGGAGTTTGATGTGGAATTGGATATGTCCGAAGTGCGTATTGAGCGTACCACTTCAACAGGACCTGGTGGGCAATCCGTGAACACCACTTATTCTGCCATTAAGTTGCACCATGAGCCTACCGGAATGATCGTAAGTTGCCAGGACCAAAAATCCTCACACAAAAACTTAGAAAAGGCGTTGAAAGTTTTGCGTTCTCGATTATACGAAATGGAACTGGCAAAAAAACAGGCGGCCGATTCCGAAAAACGAAAAAGTATGGTGTCTTCTGGTGACAGAAGTGCAAAAATTAGAACTTACAATTATCCGCAAGGCAGAGTGACCGATCACCGCATAGGATTAACCCTCTACGATTTACAGAATATCGTCAACGGTGATATTCAAAAGATTATTGATGAATTGCAACTGGCCGAAAACACAGAAAAGTTAAAGGCTAGTGATGAAACGATTTAGCTATTGGGTGATTGGGTTTTAGGTTTTAGGAAAAGTTGTTAGAGGATGAGGAATTTTAGAGATTTAGATGTTTGGAAGGATTCAATTGCCTTAGTTAAAGAAATTTATATCCTGATTGATAAGCTCCCGAGTTCTGAGAAGTTTGGTTTAAAATCTCAAATTTCTAGATGTGCGGTTTCGATACCCGCAAATATTGCTGAAGGTTCGGCTAAAGATTCTCAGAAGGATTTTATTCGGTATTTACAGATTAGTTTGGGCTCTGCCTTCGAACTTGAAACACATATTATAATTTGTAAAGAACTTTCTTTTATTTTACCTAAAGACGAAAAAGAGATTATGGAAAAGCTGAATATTCTTCAAAAAAGGATAAATGCCTTGATAAAATACTCTAAAAGTCAAATTTAAACTAAATAACCAAGAGCAAATACCTAATGACCCAAGATCTGCTAATTTCAGAAATTAAAAAAAAGCAATCCTTTCTTTGCATTGGATTGGATGTGGATTTAAATAAAATTCCAAAGCATCTTTTAAAAGAAGATGATCCAATATTCGCTTTTAACAAGGCCATTATTGATGCTACACATGATCTTTGTGTGGCATATAAACCTAATACTGCATTTTATGAGGCCTACGGACTAAAAGGTTGGAAAGCACTTGAAAAAACTATCAATTATTTAAAGGAGAACTATCCAAATATTTTCACAATTGCAGATGCAAAGCGTGGTGATATTGGTAATACCAGTACCATGTACGCTAAAGCGTTTTTTGAGGGTTTGGGGTTTGACTCCGTCACGGTTGCGCCTTATATGGGAAAGGATTCGGTGGAGCCGTTTTTGGCATTTGAAGACAAGCATACCATCCTTTTGGCATTGACTTCAAATCGAGGAGCTTTTGATTTTCAAACAAAACTTGTGGACGATATAGAAGTTTATAAACATGTATTGGAAACTTCAAAAACCTGGAAGAAATCCGAAAACTTAATGTATGTTGTTGGTGCTACAAAAGCAGAATATTTGGCCGATATCCGCAACATTATTCCCGATAGTTTTTTATTGGTACCCGGAGTTGGTGCTCAGGGAGGTAATCTTCAAGAGGTATGCAGGTACGGGATGAACGATTCCATCGGGCTTTTAATAAACTCGTCTCGAGGTATTATATATGCTTCCAATGGAGAGGATTTTGCAACTGCGGCCACTGAGAAGGCCAAGGAACTTCAAACACAAATGCAAAAGGAATTAGAAAGCTATTCCTAAATTTAAATTGAAAATATTCCTAATAAGAAAGGGTTCAATTTTGAACCCTTTTTTGCTTTTAAGGATTGTCTAAAATGGCCAAATAAGTGGCACTAATAGCAACGATATGATGAAGAACATTAATAAAAGCGGTGCGCCAACTTTGAGATAGTCCATAAATTTATAGCCACCCGCGGACATCACCATGGCATTGGTTGTTGTGCCTATTGGTGTTAAAAATGCAGTGGATGCGCTAATGGCAACCACAATCATAAATGGGGCAGGGGATAAGTCTAATGAATTTGCTGCCAATATGGCAATCGGTGCCATCAAAACTGCTGTTGCGGAGTTATTAATAACCTGACTAAACGTTGTTGTCAATAAAAAGACCCCTCCTAATAGCGCAATAGGGTGGATGGCTCCTAAATAATCCACGAGCCCGTTGGCAATGATTTGTGCTGTACCTGTTTTTTGCAAAGCTATGCCCATTGGAATCATGGCTGCAATCATCACTACACTGGTCCAGCTAATGCCTTTATATGCTTTTGAAATAGGTACACATCCTGTAATCAGTACTACACCGGCAGCAATTAATGCGGCTATTGAACCCGGAACTAATTTAAGTACCATAAGCACAATCATCAATATTAGGGCGCCCAAGGCTATATAGGATTTTGTTGTGAGATTTTCGACATTCTTTGCCATTCCTTCCGGACTACCTATAATTACTAAGTTTTCATGTTGTTTCTTTAAATCGTCAATGTTTTCCCAAGAACCTCTAATTAAGAAGGCATCTCCTGATTTTACTGTAATCTCTCGGTCCAAAATAGGCTGTCTGTTTCTTGAAACCGCTAAAAGTTGCAAGCCAAAACGTTTAAAATACGCCCCGATCTTATATTTTCTGCCAACCATAATGGAGTTGGGATTGACGATTACTTCGGTCATCCCTACCTCTTGGTTGATGAGGTTGTTTTTAAGCTCGTCCGTAATAGGTTCTAGTGGTAAAAGCCCCAGCCTGAAAGTAATCATCATTCTGTTAATGGCTTCCGTTTCACCCTTTACGGTAATGATATCGTGGTACATGAATTCTGTACTAGGGTCTGGAAATTCTATAAAAGTTGGTATTTTTTTAAGAACATTAGGGTGCCTTCTTCTTAACCGAATAATTTCAACGTTATAATCTTCTTCAAAGTTCCAATTTTCTATTTTGGTTTTCAAAAGGGGAGATATAGAACGTACACGTAAACGATAATAACCACTATCCACCTTATAAGCTTCAATCCACTGGTGGAGGGTGGTTTCAATATTTACCGGTTTATTATTGGTTTTGTTTTTTGGTAATAATTTATAGCCAAAATACCTGAAATAGAGCAATGCAATGATTAAAAGAGGCAATCCAATCAAAGCAAATTCAAAGAATGAAAACCCATCAAAGCCGGCTTCTATTAATGCATTACTGGCAATGATGTTAGGCGGTGTACCAGTTAAGGTTAGCAAACCCCCTGTATTAGAACCAAAAGCAACGGGCATTAGCATTTTAGACGGTAATGTGCCAATGCTCCAAGCTGAAGAAATCGTTAAGGGCATTAAAGTTGCTACTGTACCTGTATTGCTCACAAAACCCGATAGTACGCCAGCTCCTAGGGAAACGATTACCAATAGCTTAGGAACACTTTTTCCTGCCCACTCTACAAACTTTTTACCCGCCATTGCCGTCCAGCCTGTCTGGGAGATACCTTCACCAATAATGAAAAGGGCAGCAATCATAATTACAGTCGGGTTGCTAAAACCACTTAAAGTCTCTTTGGAATCCAATATTCCAGTTAAGTAGAGGCTCAGCATAGAAATAAGAGCAACAATATCAGGTGTGAATTTCCCCCATACGAATAACGCAATCGTTATTACGAGTATAGCAAGCATCAGGTACATCATGGTTTTATGTAGTTATGTGTTAATTACTGTGTAAAATTACCTAGCCTTACCCCCAATTAGTATGACTAATGTCATGCTTTTTTGATGAGTGTTAGTTTTCAATAATTATTATTTTTAACGCAATTGAAATGCTAAAAATATATTCGAAAACGCTTTCGTGCGGTAAGTTTGGCAAATAATATCGTAATTTTATTCAGAATTTTAGGAAACGCTAAAGTTTTTGTCAAAAACATTGTAAATATATGAAAGTAGATATTCTTGCAATTGGCGCCCATCCCGATGATATTGAATTAGGTTGTGGTGGTACAATTGCAAAGGAAATTGCCCATGGAAAAAAAGTAGCCATTATCGATTTAACAAGGGGTGAACTCGGTACGCGCGGCAATGCTGAAATAAGGGCTTCAGAATCGGAGGAAGCCTCAAAAATACTTGGCGTTGAAACACGAATTAATATGGGGTTTGCCGATGGGTTTTTTGTAAATGACAAAGAGAATCAATTGGCTCTTATAAAAATTATTAGAAAGCTTAAGCCCGAAATAGTGTTGTGTAATGCAGTTGAAGATAGACATATCGACCATGGAAAAGGGAGTAGCTTGGTTAGCGATGCTTGCTTTTTGAGCGGTTTAATAAAAATTGAAACTGAGAGTGAAGGTAATAAGCAAGAGCCTTGGCGACCAAAATGTATTTATCATTATATCCAATGGAAAAATTTAGAACCAGATATTGTTGTGGATGTTTCTGGATATATCGATACCAAAATGGATGCGGTCTTAGCTTATAAAACGCAATTTTACAATGAATCCATTAAGGCACCAGACACCCCAATTTCCAGTAAAAACTTTACAGACAGTATTATTTACCGCGCCAGGGATTTAGGGAGACTGATAGGGGTAGAGCATGGCGAGGGCTTTACCGTGGAACGCTACCCAGCAGTGGACAGTTTGTTTGATTTAAAATAACAAACTGCCCTTCAAAAAATAAAAAAACGTTTTGCAGACCAAAGGAAATAAATTACATTTGCACTCGCATTTATGGATGCAATAAATGGTGGCTCTGATTCGATTGGTTGGAGCAGTGCCTTTGCAAAACTTTTTTAAAGTTTTAATGAAAATATACGGTGGTTGTAGCTCAGTTGGTTAGAGCGCCTGATTGTGGTTCAGGAGGTCGTCGGTTCGAGACCGATCTTCCACCCAAAACAAAAGCCTCTCGGTTTCCCGAGGGGCTTCTTTTGTTTTTGGTGCAATGTTGTCCGGCTTTGAGTTGTAAGCTTCCGATAAAAAGTTTAAATCCTATTTGATGCATTTCAGGATTCCTGCTATGTTCCCGAATTGTTTTTTCTTGGCATCTCTTTCAAGGTATCCTTCGTCGGTATACCACCTTACTTTTTCAATTTCTGCATTTTCAAGTTTATTAAAGGTTGCGTCATCCATGGTCGCCGAGCTAATTGCGGTCCAAATGGTAGTACCGCCAGAATCTGAAAAGTCAGAAACTACAGTCTTGTTAAATTTTAGTTTGATTACTTCTCCCGAAATTGACTTTAGCATAATAATTCCTCCTTCATTGATAACGAACATTTCGTAAGAAGTCAACCGGAATACAAGATACCTAGTATTATCTACTTTTCTAGCTTTGGCCCTGACACTGGCTCCAGTTCCGATACCTGTTGATATAAGGTCCGCTTTTGTTATACTAACCCCTTTAGTCTCTAAGATTTTTTCGTTAGTAAAATCGTCGGTTTCATTGATATGGTACTTACAATTTTGAGCAAAAGACAATGATCCGGTCAGTAAAATTAGGAGGGTAAAATTTTTCATGTTGATTTATCAGTGGAATTATATAAGGTTAATAGCTACATACATCTATAATGCGTGAGCAAAATAATACAATTATTAAGTCCATCAAAACTACAGAGATAAAATGTGCCACCTTAAAGCATTCAAATATGATGGTTGGATCCAATCCAAGTTAGAGATGGGAGTTTTTTAGGTTTCGTTCGGCATACGAAATATTAAGGCCTTTCAAGAAATTGAAAGGCCTTGTTTTAGTTGGCTATTTAGTTTTAGGTTATTGTACTTTTATTACAATGAAATTAGTACGTCTGTTAAGCTGATGTTCAGCTTCAGTACATCGAATTGTACCATCACAACCGTTTACCAATTGGCGTTCTCCAAAGCCTTTGTATTCAATTATCCTGGATTGGTCAATGCCCTCGGAAATTAAATACTGTAGCGTAGAATAAGCTCTTCTAGCGGATAATCTTTCATTGTATTCGCTTGGGCCCCTGGAATCGGTATGGGATTCAATTCTGATGGTCATTTCCGGGAAGTCATTTTTCATCAAGTCAATAATTTCCGCTAATCTATTAGCATCAACTTTTCTGATTCTTGAACTATCAAAATCAAAGTAAATAGGGGTGTTAAATTTGGCCAATAATGCCTTTGTTTTTTCGTCATCCATAGGGTCTGAAACGCCGTCTCCGTCTTCATTGCTATCATCGTCCGCGGAAGGAATTGGATTAATAGAGAAGTCTACGGTAACAGATTGCGCATCGCTAGGTAGTCCTTTTGTTGTAACTGAAACACTGTTTTCTGGGTAACCTTCTTTGTTAACTTTTACAATATAATCTGTGTTTCTGTCAATATTAATTTCGTATTTACCGTCTTCATCTGTTTCAACATAAACGATTTGAATATCATCAGCATCGGATAATTTTACCAGAGCATTGGCGATAGGCGTACCTCCAATGGAATCCATAACAGTTCCTTCCAATTTTAAACGTGGAATCCTATTAAAGCCATAAATATCATCATCGCCCATACCGCCTTCTCTGTTGGAAGCCATGTAGCCTGTTAGGCCGTCGTCATTCATAAAGAATGAAAAGTCGTCTTTGTTAGAATTTATAGGAAGTCCAAGATTTACAACACTTGACAGCAAATTGTTTTCATCATAAACCGTTGCGAAAATGTCCAAAAGTCCGAGGCCAAGATGTCCGTCGGAAGAAAAGAACAAAATATCTTCGCTATTGATAAAGGGAAATAATTCATTATCTTTCGTATTAATGATCTCTCCAGCATTTTGAAGGGGCCCGAAAGTACCGTCGTCATTGATATCAACATAATAAATATCAGAACCGCCAAAACCACCGGGCATATCGGAAGCAAAATAAAGCTTGGATTCATCATTGCTTAGAGCAGGGTGACCGACGGAATATTCGGTGCTGCCAAACGGTAATTCCTCTAAATTTGTCCATTCCCCATCTACTAATGAAGCACGGAAAATTTTAAGATTGCTGATACCGTCCTTATCTTGTTTTAAGCCATATTTTCCAAAGTTGTTTCTCGAGAAATACATGGTTTTGCCATCTTTGGTAACAATCGCAGGACCGTCATGAAATCTTGAATTGACATCTCCTTTCAATTTTGATTTATGATGAATAATGGTATCGGCATCTTTTTTGGTAACATACATGTCCAAAAAAGGCTGTTCGTTCCATGCATATTTATGTTTTATTAAAGCCCCTTCATTGACACTAGAAGCGAAATATACTTGACCATTTCTTTCAAACGCACCAAAATCGCTAAATGCGGAGTTGATATTTACTTCCTTAAGGATGTATTTGTTCTCGGCGTTAAATACGGCAGTGATAAAATCCGGGTCTCTGGAAAGCTTGTTCTTTTCAATAATACCCCCGGCATCCTTAAACTTTTTTAGCCAAACTCTAGATTCCTTATAGTCCTTTAATCCTCTTAAGGACTGGGCGTACTTATAGTAATATTCAATCGGAACGTTTTCCTGTTGTACAGCTTGCTTATAATACACTACTGCGCTATCAGGATTTCTCATATAAGCGTAGCAGTCTGCTAAGCGTCTTAAGGCATAGGCTTTGTTATAATCTTTTTTGACTAATTTTTTATAAGTTTCGGCGGCATCAACAAAAGCAAATTTATTAAACAGACTGTCCGCCCTTTTCTGTCTACCCTCTTGCGCGCTAACGCCAAAGAAGGTTAAAACTGCCAGACAAAATAGTAAGTAATGTTTTAGTTTCATAGGGGTCTTGTTTTAATTAAATAAGCTAGGCTATGGTTTATGTATACACACGAACACTAAACTTAATTGGTGCCCTTATTCCATTTTTACAACAATAAATTGTGTTCTACGGTTTAATTGGTGGTCGCCTTCTTCACACTTAGCACCATCCTCGCAACCATTAGTCAATCGTCTTTCTCCAAAACCTTTATGCTCGGTAATACGGTCTGCCTCGATGCCTTTTGAAATCAAATACTCATATGTAGCATTCGCTCTGTCGATAGATAATCGATCATTGTACGAAAGAGATCCTCTTGAATCCGTGTGGGACTCTATCCTGATGACCATTTCAGGGTAATCCTTAGTCATCAGACCAACAATTTTATCCAATTCTTTTTTGGCATCTTCCCTGATGCGGTTACTATCAAAATCAAAATATATCGTATTCAAACTCAAATCCGCAAGTACTACAACTTCTTGTTTCGGATTAAGTATGAGATTGGCAACAATTATAGATTCAATACTCGATAAACGTTTTGATGTAAACTCTCGGTAATCATCAATATATTTATTCTGACTTCCAACAATTTTATAGTCCTTGTTTCTGTCAATGTTGATTTCGTAAAAGCCATCTTTGTCCGTTATCATATCAGCGATTTGGTTTCCATCGGCATCCAATAACTTGATTTTGGCATTAGGGATTGGTTTCGTATTGATGGCATCCACCACTTGGCCTCTCACATTAAGTAAGGGTTTGCGGTAAAATTCGTAGATGTCGTCACTTCCTCGGCCACCTCTTCTGTTAGACGAAAAATAACCTGTAAGGCCGTCAGGATTCATAGAGAAACTGAAATCGTCTTTTTCAGAATTTACGGGAACGCCAAGGTTTACGATATCAGCAATATTTCCGTCGTCATCTGTAATGGTGCCATAAATGTCCAAGAGACCAAGGCCAAAATGTCCGTCTGAAGAGAAAAACAAAATCCCTTCATTATTAATAAATGGTGTGCCTTCCTTATCTTTAGTATTGACAATTTCGCCAACATTTACAGGCTCTCCCAATGTGCCGTCAGGGTTGATATCTACGTAATAAATATCAGAGCCCCCGTAGCCACCCGGCATATCTGACGAAAAATAAAGTCTTGTATTGTCATTGTTCAAAGCAGGGTGTTGTGTTGAAAAATCTTTGCTGTTGATGGATAAATCTTCAACATCAGTCCAAATACTATCTTTAAAAGTAGCACGGTAGATGTTCATATTGCTCACCCCTTTTTTGTCGGTTTCCTTGCCAAATCTGTTAGCCTTATTTCTTGAGAAATACATGGTTTTGCCATCATTGCTAATGGTTACAGGGCCGTCGTGGTAAAGCGAATTTACATCGCCTTTTAGCTTATAAGTATAGTCTGGCCTTCTTTTACTTCCTTTTTCGGTGACATAGATATCCAAGAAAGGTTGTTCGTTCCAACCATACAATCGCTTAACGGCAATTCCTTCGTCCCTGGAGGAAGTAAAATATATCTTCCCGTTATGTTCCAGAGCGCCAAAATCACTAAATTTTGAATTGAGACGTGTTCTTTTTAAAAAGTATTGTTTTTTAGCGTTGAATACATGCGAAATAAAATCCAAGTCCCTTTCAAAATCCATAGTATTGGACACACCTCCAGAATCCTTAAAGCGTTGTAGCCATTCTCGGGATTCATCATATTTTTTTATACCTCTCAGCGATTGGGCATAACTGTAATAATACTCAATCGGCACATTCTTTTGCTTAACCACCCTTTTGTAATAGCGGGAGGCCATTGCAGGATTTCGCATGTAGGCATAACAGTCTGCCAATCTTCTTGTGGCATAATCTTTATTATAATTTTTCCTAATAAGATCTTTATAAACCTCTGCTGCTTTAACAAACGAAAACTTATTGAACAAGGTGTCCGCACGTCTTTGTCTTCCTTGTTGCGCGAATGCTGTTGAAGTCATTACTAATATGAGAGAAACTAATATGTAGTTTTTAAATTTCATAATAATCTAATGCTGTTATTTAGAAATATCTAGGTGACTTAAGTTTAGAACTTACAAATTTGAATTCGTATATTAATAGTGCTTCATGGGTACCACTGGTATAGCTTCTAATTTCAGAAAATGGATGCTCATAGGAGTATCCAATGCGAAGTTGCGGAGATATTTGAAAATCTAAAAACAGTCCCAAGGCCGCCGTATCCTGATTAATTCTATAGGATCCACCTAACCAAAATTTCTCATCATATAAAAAACTACTTGTTAAATCGAGAGAAAGGGGTGCTCCGTTGGTTGCTTTTAATAGGGCAGAGGGTTTTAATTTGAACTTTTCGCTTAGATCGATAACTACACCCGCTGTAGCGTAGTAACTTATACGTTCCAAGGCTTCAAACCCCTCATTCTTATTTCTATCAGTATTTAGTACTCTAGGAGCAGAAACTCCAACATAAACTCTATCAGTACTCCAATAGACTCCTAAACCAATATTCGGCGTCCAAACTCTTTGGTATCCTCTAAAAAAGTCATCTGCAACTATGGTAGGGTCATTTAAAAATTCTGCGTCCAGACTATACTGCGTAAAGCCTCCTTTTAAGCCAAAAGCCAAATTTCCTTTTGCCCCTGTTGGAATGGTATATGAAAAATCTCCATATAGATATGTGAAGTTTTCGTAACCCAAGTCGTCTTCAATAAAGGTAAGACCTAGTCCAATCCTGTCATTCCTCAAAGGCGTATGTATGGATAAGGTTTGCGTAATAGGACCACCATCAAAACCAACCCATTGGCTTCTGTGCAACGCAATAATACTTAAGGCTTCCCTACTTCCCGCATAGGCCGGGTTAATAGAGATTGTGTTATACATGTACTGGGTAAACTGGGGCAACTGTTGTGCAACCCCAACCGTACAACTGAATAACGCAAAAGCGATTATGTAATGTTTAATAAGTTTCATAGGTTAAAAGTTTATTATTTGGTTCCTATATAGAGAGGGCCAGTGTAAGGTGGCAATCCACTATCTTTCAGTGTTATAATATAATAGTACGTTCCGTTTGGCACTGTTCCTGATGCTCCAACTGAAGCTTTATGAGCAATACCTCCCCAAGAATCACGTCCGGTAGCATTGGCAGAATCTTCCTCACCAATTCTATAATCGCTAGATTCATAGATTAGGGCACCCCAACGGTTGAAAATTTTAAGTTCAGCTGTAAAGCCACATAGCTCAATTCCTGTAATATCGAAGGAATCGTTAATGCCATCCCCATTTGGAGTTAAGGCTTTCGATACCACCACATCATTGTCCTCACATGGTAAGACGATACAATCTGGCGTAATCTTCATACTGAACTCAGTGATATTGATACAGCCACTATCCAATCCTGTATATCTGAACACATACTGAATGGACTCAGTTCCTGGACGGAAATCTAATGATGGCTGAAGCGTTGTAGGATTGAATAGGCTTCCATTCAATTCTGCATCCGTATCTCCTTCAATCATTTCCCAAGTACCTTCCTTGTTGTCAGAAGTTAAGAAATCATCCAATTCGATGATACCATCATCGTGACATCTATCAGGACCTGTAACTTGAGTAATAACTTCATCCAGCATCACATCAAGAGTTTGTGTATAAGCTGCTTCATTACCACAGTCATCTCTTACTGTCCAAGTTCTTACAATCTGGTAATCCTCAAATACTGTGTCATCAAAACCATTAACCTCATTAAAGACTACGGTTATGTCAGTAGAGCAATTATCAGTGAAATCCACACTTGGTGCATCCGGTATATCGGTACAACTTACTGTCAGATTCGCTTCAAACGCCGTTGAAGGTACTGGTGCTGTGGTATCTACAACCGTAATAGTTTGGGTATAAGATACCGACAATCCACATTCGTCAGTTGCTGTATAAGTACGTGCAATAGTATATGAACCTTCGCAAGCTCCAGCGGTATTTACATCTTCAACAGTTACTGATGCAGTGCCACAATTATCGGTTGCAGTAACATTTTCCGGATCTGGAATAGCATCACATTCTGCCGTTACATCTTCGGGTAAACGTCCTTCAAAAGAAGGAGCAGTAGTATCCTCAATGGTAAAGGTAGCATCTCTTGTTATTGCGTTACCACACTCATCTGTAAGCGTAAACGTTACTGTTTCAGTACCCGTAGCTCCGCAAAGGTCACTCAATCCAGAACTGTCGTTTGTTACCGTTGCACTTCCACATGTATCAGTTCCTGAGAAGGATGTCAACCATGTTGCAAAAGCACCACTCGCATCAGCTGTACCATCGCATTCTACAGTCATATCCACTGGAACATTAGTCCAAGTTGGTGCAGTAGTGTCTACTATTCCGAAAGTGGCTTCCATTTCAATGGAATTTCCGCATTCGTCGGTAAGCGTAAATGTTACAGTTTCAGACGCCGTGGTTCCACAAATATTTTGTAAGCCAGAACTATTGTGAGTAACTGTAGCTGTCCCACAAGTGTCTTCACCTGAGAATGAGGTCAACCACGCAGCAAAAGCACCGCTTGGGTCTGCAGTTCCGTCACACTCCACGGTCAAATCAGATGGAGCAACAGTCCAGGTAGGATTGGTCGTATCCTCTATGGTGAAGGTTGCATTTTTAGTGATAGAGTTACCACATTCATCAGTTAGGGTAAATGTTACGGTTTCAGAACCGGTAGCGCCACATAGGTCGCTCAGTCCGCTGCTATTGTGCGTCACGGTTGCTGATCCACAAGAATCCATTCCTGAGAATGAAGCTAACCATGTGTTGAAAGTAGCAACATGATCTGCCGTGCTATCACACTCCACTGTCATATCTTGTGGCTCGTCGGTCCAAGACGGTGCAGTGGTATCTTCAATGGTGAATGTAGCTGTGGTGGTACTCGAGTTATTACAATTATCAGTTGCTGTAAATGTAACCGTCACTGCACCGGTAGCTCCACAAAGGTCGGACACGGACGTAAAGTCATTACTCCAAGTAACATCACTACAATCATCACTTGCCATAGCACCTCCATTTGTGGTTAACCAGTTATTCAGGTCAGCCATATTTCCCGCACCATCACATTCAACGGTACTATCGGAAGCTGGTGTTGAAATATTTGGTCCAACAGTATCCTTGATCAAATATGTAGCAGAGGTAGTACTTGAATTACCACATTCATCTATAGCTGTGAACGTTACCGTTAGCGCCCCGTTGTCACATTTTACGGCATCGTCGGCGCCGTAGTCGTTGGTCCAGGTCACCGAGCTACAGCTGTCGGTAGCGGTAGCACCTGCATTGTTGTTCAACCACGCATTAAGCTGGTCCTGTGTATTTCCAACGCCGCACTCTATTTCGATGTTGGCGGTATTTGTATTGTCTATTACCGGATTTGTAGTGTCCTCTATGGTGAATGTCGCATCTGCAGTAATGAAGTTGCCACACTCGTCGGTAAGGGTGAACGTCACCGTTTCGGTACCGGTCGCCCCGCAAAGGTCGCTCAGTCCGCTACTGTTGGTAGTCACGGTAGCCGTTCCACAGGTATCCGAACCAGAGAAGGAGGCCAGCCAGTTGGCAAAGGCACCGCTAGGGTCGGGGGTACCGTCGCACTCCACGGTCAAATCCGCAGGGGTGTTGTCCCATGTTGGGTTGATGGTATCTTCAATAGTGAAAGTCGCATCGGCAGTTATGAAATTGCCGCATTCGTCCGTAAGGGTAAATGTTACGGTCTCGGTACCCGTAGCGCCACAAAGGTCGCTCAGTCCGTTGCTGTTATGGGTCACTGTAGCCGTACCGCAGGTATCCGAACCAGAGAACGAGGCCAGCCAGTTGGCAAAGGCGCCACTTGGGTCTGGAGTACCGTCGCACTCTACGGTCAAATCAGATGGAGCAACCGTCCATGTAGGGTTGGTCGTATCCTCTATGGTAAAGGTAGCATCCTTGGTTATGAAGTTGCCGCACTCGTCCGTAAGCGTAAATGTTACGGTCTCGGCACCCGTAGCGCCACAAAGGTCGCTTAGCCCTGCACTGTTGTGGGTAACGGTAGCAGAACCACAGGCGTCAGATCCTGAGAAGGAAGCCAACCAAGTAGCAAAAGCGCCACTTGGGTCTGGAGTACCGTCACATTCCACTGTCATATCTTGTGGCTCGTCGCTCCAAGTAGGGTTGGTTGTGTCTTCGATCGTAAACGTAGCCGTAGTGCTGTTAGAGTTGTTACAGGCATCGGTAGCGGTAAATGTAACCGTTACTGCACCGGTAGCCCCACAAAGGTCTGACACGGACGTAAAGTCGTTGGACCATGTAATTGAACTACAGTCGTCGCTGGCTATTGCGCCACCGTTGTTGTTCAGCCATGTGTTCAGGTCTGTCAAGTTGCCCGAACCGTCGCATTCCACCGTCTGGTCGGCTGCTTGGGTCGTGATATTAGGCCCCACGGTATCCTTAATAAGATAGGTGGCGGATGTTGTAGAGGTGTTGCCATTGGCATCTGTAGCTGTAAAAATAACAGTAATAGCTCCATTGTCACATCTCACGGCATCGTCTGATCCGTAGTCGTTAGTCCATATAATTGTATTACAATTGTCTGTAGCTGTTGCGCCTGCATTGTTGTTCAACCACGCATTGAGCTGGTCCTGTGTATTTCCAACGCCGCACTCTATTTCGATGTTGGCGGTATTCGTATTGTCGATAGTTGGATTTATATTATCTTCTACTGTCACGGTAGCAGTACAGGTGGATGAATTGCCATTATTGTCAGTTACTGTTAAAGTTACAGTGTTAGCGCCTACATTAGCACAAGTTAGTACTGTTGTGTCCAAGGATATGGATGCAATACCACAGGCATCATTTGAACCATTATCGATGTCAGTTGTGGTAAAGAAAGCATTACCAGAATCATCTAATTGAACAGTAATATCTTGACAGATGGCTACTGGTGGCACGTTGTCTTCCACTGTAACAGTTGCAGTACAAGAAGAGGTATTGCCGTTATTATCAGTCACTGTAAGCGTCACATTGTTTGCGCCCACGTTGGCACATGTAAAGTCGGTAATATCCAGGGCCAGCGACTGAATGCCGCAGGCGTCGTTGGATCCGTTGTCGATATCCGCCGTTGTGATTGAGGCATTTCCGGAAGCGTCGAGCTGTACGGTGATGTCCTGACAAATGGCCACAGGCGGTACGTTGTCCTCCACAGTAACGGTAGCGGTACATGTAGATGTGTTATTGTTGTTGTCCGTAACGGTAAGGGTTACCGTATTCGTCCCTACCTCTGCACAAGTAAACGCAGTGGTGTCCAGGGCCAGCGACTGAATGCCACAGGCGTCGTTGGAACCGTTGTC
>NZ_JBHULY010000008.1:0-7108 GCF_042684665.1 Hyunsoonleella rubra
GGGCCCAGGATAATAATATCTCAAATTAACGAAGAAATGATTTGTTTTTTACCTCAGTTCTTTGTTGTACACAGTATTTTTAGTTCTAATTTTGTGATTGTCCCTTAAAATCTATTTTAAATTAGACTTTATTATTCTATAATTTTAATTCCGTGTTCTAAAATATTCTTTGATAGTACTAAAGTTTTTCAAAAGTTTTCTTGCAGAATGTTTCTTTTACTATCTAATGGAATACTCTTTTTGTGTTGGCTTAAGCTGGTGGAGAAAAAGTGTATGGAATGTTAATATAAATTAATTTTTTTTCTAACTTAATTCATTGTTATTAAAAGAGAAGTCTAATTACAGCATTTGTTGTTAAACCCAGAGAAAATCTTGAAAACTTATTTACTCCATCACTTTCATTGACCCTGTAAAAGTCATTAATAACATTTTGCTTGTTAGAGATGTTCCAAACTGATGCACCAATTTCTGACCGAAATGTGTTACTTATTTTGAATTTGTAAATAGCTGAAGCATCAATTCTCATATAATCAATTAATCTTTGACCATTACCTTCATCAAAATTTACATCATCATCTACAATCTCATTACCCACTAACGGTATAGTAGTTGGGTTTCCTGTTCGGTAATTTAATCCTGCTGAGACATTCCAAGATTTATGACTAAACGTTGTACCCAAAGTTACAGAATGTGTTATATCAAAGTTGCTCGGAAACTTAATATCTTCAAGAGCTTCAAATGAGTAAATATTATCCATATAAGAATAGCTTAACCAACTATTGAAGTTACCAAAAGTTTTTCGGCAGAGAAACTCAAATCCATAAACATCATAACTTCCTTTTTCTTTTGCAAACTCGTATTTAGTGGTAAAGCTCTGACTTTGGGTGGTTATTCCATCAACTGTTTTGTAATAGCCTTTGGCATCTAAAAGCCAACCGTTATTCTTATAAAGTATTCCAAATGAAGCTTGTTTACTTTGTAACACAGGAATACTATCGTTATCAGTTAACTGCCATCGTCTCTTTTCAATTCCTAAAAAGTCATTTTGAAAATTGACGATTTGTGAAGTGCTTTGGTGTTTAAATTCTCCTTGTGCCTCAATTTCAAAATGTTCTCCTATTGATTTTCTAACGCTTAATCTAGGTTCAACTATCAATTTTTCAAAACGAGTTAGATAGTTCGCTCTTACACCACCTCTAACTGAAAAGTCATTATTTGGACTTTTATACAAAGCTTGACCGAAGACTGCATGTTCTCTCAATATTTCTTCATCACGTCTCACAAAACGTGGTAAATCAATATCGTTTAAATTAATAACTTCTGTTTCTGTAAATTGATAGCCAAGATTAAAACGCCATCTATTTTCCTCATATAAGTTATTCAATTGAACACTTGTTTCAGAAACAATGTTTTCTTGTAACTGAAGCTGATTATTTAAAACATCTGCGTTAAGAGCTTCGAGCTTATACTCATTATCATAGATGTTAATGGTTGAGGACAACTTTTCATTCCATTGTCTTTTATAGTTTAGTCCAATAGCAAGAGTATTTTGAGAAATACCGCTTCTTCTTGATTGTGAAATTCCATTAACGTCGGCAGTTTCGTTAAAGCCTAAATCGTTGTTAATCAAAATAAAGTTTAGCCTTAAAAAATCTTTGTCTGTTGGCTGATATAACCATCTAAAAGAGGCATCATAAAAATCAAACTCTTGGTTAGAATTAGTAACGTTGGAAACATTATTGTCTGCTTCCGTTTCTTGAATTACTCTTTCAAAATAGACATCGTAAGTTGGTGTTCTGACAAAATCATCTAATGACTTTCTTGAAGCTATTTGCAATGATGATTTATTTCCTATTGGTATGTTTAAAAATAACTCCGCATTTAAGAAGTTAAGTCCAAAAACACCATTAAATTTTGAATCAATTTGTTTGCCTGTTTGCATGTGAATTGTTCCTGAAACACCATCTGTCAATGCTACATCCGAACCATTATTAATTACATTAGCAGTTTGTGTTATAAGAGGGTTAAAACTTGATATGAGACCAAAGAAGTGTCCTGTTTGATACATTTTTATATCATCCCAAAGCATTAAATTCTGGTCATTAGAGCCTCCTCGAATATTGATGTTTGAAACCGTTTCATCAACACTCAAAACACTAGGTAGTGCTTGAACAGTTTGCAAAACATCAGACTCAATAAGGCCAGGTAACAGACTAAACTTTTTATAATCAATGGATGTTGTCCAGTCTTGTCTTTTGTCAATTCCACGAACCAAATACGTTTCAATAAGTACAGGTGCTATGACCTCTTGTTGAGCAAACATTACTACCGTTGAACAGGCTTCTAAATTGAAGTATTTTAATTGACGTTCTATGGTTTTGAATCCAATATGCCTAATGGTCAATACTTCATTTAAAGATTTGAGTTCAATTTCAAAATAACCCTTATCATCAGTTACAGCATAAGCAAACTTATTGATTACCGTTGCTGAAACGAGTGGACTTTGTGATTCAGAATCTATAATATAACCACATAACTGAATCGCTTTAGAAATAGTATATACTATATTACTGACCCTCTCAAAGACTAGGTTAGTTTGATTTTCAAGACTCTTAATTTTAGCTGATAGTTTTAAATCCTTTGGTATAGGTTCTACAACAATATCTTTTAGAAGACTACTTTCATAATTAAAAGTGATTGAGTGTGCTTGTGAAATTTCTTCAAGAACTTTAGAAATAGGTACGCCCTGTTCAGAATTTTGTCCTAATATTTGATATAGTGGAAAGACACTTAATAACAGAAATATGTAAAATCTAGTTCTCCCCATTCGTGATAATGACCTTGTTTGAGTCGATTATATAGGTCAAATTAAAGGGCTTAGAGATTGATTTTAGGGCGTTTTCAAGATTATCATGTTCAAAAGCACCTGTAAACTGAATATTCAAATCAGATGGATGCTGAACTTTAATATTATACTGTTTTTCGAGTTCTATGATAACATCTTCAAATGAAGCGTTTTCAAAAACACTCATGTTTTTTAACCAATGTGGCTCTGCTATTGTAATTTTAGATTTAGAACCTTTTCCTGATGATAAGATAAACTCTGTTCCAGCAGGTAACTTAACATTCTCATCATCAAATGCAACTTGCACCAAACCTTCATAACATGAGACTTTAAAAATACTATCTCTCGACATTACATTAAATTCTGTACCAAGAACGCTTACTGTACCAAAAGGCGTATTAACATCAAATCGTTTTCCTTTTTCTACATCGAAAAAAGCTTCTCCAGTTAAATCCAATGATCTATTAGAATTCCATTTGGAATTATTGTATTGTAGCTCGGATAGTTCGTTGAGATTAACAATTGAGTTGTCAGGCAAGGTAATGACTTCATTTTGGGCTAAAGTGGTCTGAAAAGAGCTGATTTGGTCTTTATTTAAAAATGTAAAGAGTGCAAAACCAACAATAAAAATTGCAGCTATACTAGATACAACTTTTACCCAATTGATAGAATTATTGCTTTTGGAAACTAGTTTCTCATCTAATGCATCAAAAGATTCAACTTTGGCATTTGTGTTACCATTGAACCTTTGAGCTTCTTCAGTAATTTCCTTATAAAGGTCAGCATCTTCTAACGCATTGAAAGCCTTTGACTCTTGCTCTGTAAGGTCATTATTTAACCATTTTATTACTAATTGCTCTTTGTCCATAACGTGCTGTTATATTTTTAAAACAACTCAAAATATAATTGTCCCAAAATTATTTTCGATTTAGTTCTTCAAGCTCTGCTTTAAGTTTGTTTAAAGCACCATATATTCTATGTTCGGCTACTTTTTTGGTAATGCCTAAAATTTCAGCTACTTCTTTGTGAGTTTTACCATCTACCTTGTTTAATAGGAAAGCAACTCGTTCCTCTTCATTTAAACCTGACAATGCACGTTCAAACCGCTTTAAAAACTCTTTCTTCCGTAGAACAAATTCAGGGGATTCATTTGTGTAATCTTTTGGTTTTACTTGCTGATACTTCAATACTACTTTTTGATGTTTTACTTCGTTGAGCATCATATTGTTTGCTGTGGTATATAAATACGATTTAACGGCTTCTGGCTTAATTTTGGAACAGTTCTCCCACAGCTTAATAAATGCCTCTTGTACCTTATCAGAAGGGTTTAGAAGTTCTCCATACTTATAAAATAAAATATTGCTCAATGACTGTGCATATTTCTCATAAAGCTTAGAAAAGCGGATTTTATCACATATATCTTGGTGCAATGATTTTGGCAAGGAAAAACGTTTTTTGATTTTAAAAATGAAAGATAAATAAAAAAAAATGTATTTTTTCTTGGGACATTTTTTTAATCGGTTGTTTTAAGAATAAAGAGCCTTAACAAGGGCAAATCAAAAAACGAACTCGATTAATTAAAACATTTATTATGAAAACATTAAAACCAATCTTATTACTAGTTCTTGGTGTCCTTTTCACAATGACATCTTGTAGAACTGAAGACGATTTAGCGATTGACCCTCCTACTGAAGAAACAATCGAAGCAAATTCTATGGTAGCCAATTTAATGAGTAGAACTGCCTCTAATGATGGTTCTAGCGATAACATTATAGACAATGCTAGTTGTTTAAGTGTTCAACTTCCAGTTACAGTTACGGTCAACGGTATTGAACTAACCATTAATGATGAGGATGGTTATCAGGATATTGAGGATATTATCGATTTGTTTGATGATGACATTGATTCTGTTGTTATCTCTTATCCAATAACAGTAATATTAATAGATTATTCAACTGTTGTTGTCAATTCAGATTCTGAATTAGCGGCACTAACAGCGAATTGTGTAGGCGAAAACGAAGATGATGATGATATAGAGTGTATTGACTTCCAGTACCCAATTACGGCATCTGTTTTTGATGAGAACAATGATTTAATCAATACCATTACTATCAACAATGATAATGATATGTATGATTTCATTGATGATTTAGATGAATTTGCAGCCGTAACCATTAACTTCCCAATTACCGTAATTTTTCCAGATGGCTCTACACAAACTATAAATTCTATACAAGAGCTAGAGGATGCTATTGAGATGGCAGATGATACTTGTGATGAAGACGATGACAATGATTTTGATGATGATGATTGTGATAACTGTACAACCAGTGACCTTGAAACCGTTTTTGCGGATTGTTCTGAATGGACAGTTGATAAACTGGAGCGAAACGATAACGACCTTGAAGATAACTATGTAGGCTATGTATTTGAGTTTAATAGTGATGGAACGATTCTAGTGACTCAAGGGTCTAATACATTCAATGGGACTTGGGAAGCTTCAGGTTCAGGCAATAATATATCAGTTGTAATTAATGTTACTGGACTGCCAGACTTTAACGATACTTGGAACTTACACGAAATTGAACAAGATGATGACGAAGTTGATGTTGATTTAAGGTTAGGAGACGATAGATTGCGATTTGAGAGTGATTGTCAATCTGGTGGAAACATAGATGATACAGCATTAGTAAATGCTCTTACAAGTGGCGATTGGTATGTAACTTACTTTTTTGACGATACAGATGAGACCGCAGACTTTGCAGATTATGTGTTCAATTTTGCATCTGACAATACAGCAACAGCATCAGATATGAGTGGGACTACTAATGGTTCATGGTCAACAACGTCAGGAGACGATACAGAACTTGGATTAAACTTGAACTTTGGTACTGGGATTCCGTTAGACGAGTTAGCAGACGATTGGGATGTTCTTGAAGTTACTAATGATATTATAAGACTTAAAGATGTTAGTGGAGGAGATGGTTCTGAAGATTTTTTAACTTTTGAACGTGAGCCTTTTGATGGTGGAAATGGCAATGATGATTTGGAATCTATCCTAACTGATGGGTTGTGGATTGTAGCCTCCTATACTGAAGATGCAGATGACCAAACTTCTGATTATGCAGGTTATGAATTAGATTTCAATATAGATGGAACTGTTTCAGCTTCAAATGGCTCTAACACCAACAATGGAACATGGTCAGTATTTAGTTCTGGTAATCAAATGACTTTAAATTTTGGAACGGATATGCCTTTTGAGGAATTTAACGATGATGATTGGGATGTAATTTCCGTAACTAGCACAGAAGTCGTTATACAAGATGTTAGCGGAGGTGGAGGAGGAACTGATACCCTTACACTTCAAAAACTTTAAAAAATTAAAACTTATATAAATCAAAGAATTATGAAAAAAGTATTCAATATAGGGCTGTTAGTAATGTTAAGCTTTTCACTAATGTCATCGATGTGTTCAAGTGATGATGACGATGGAAGCCCAAACAATAACAGTCAACAAATAGCTGAAATAGAAAATACAGCAGAGTCTGGAACATGGCGAATCACAAACTTTAATGATTCAGGACAAAATGAAACTTCAGATTTCAATGGTTATGATTTTAGTTTCAATTCTGATGGTTCACTTGTAGCAACAAATGGTTCTAATACAATGACAGGAACTTGGTCAGTAACTGATGACAGTAATAGTAGTGATGATAGCAGTAGTGATGATGATATAGATTTCAATATTTTCTTTCCAGTATCAGACAGCAATGATTTTGAAGACCTCAATGATGATTGGGATGTGGTAATGACATTATCTACCAGAATTGAACTTATTGATATAAGTGGAGGCAATGGAGGTACAGATATACTCACATTTGAGAAAAACTAAATAGAAATTTAATTAGTCAAGTAGTACCAATTTCTGCCCCAACAATATTTGATTAATAGCAGACCAACCATGATTTTCATGGTTGGTTTTTTTATACGTAATCAAAAGAATCATCAATTTAAGGGCAAATGTTGCAAGTGTATAAAATTTTTAAGAAAGGTAGATGTAGTAGGAAAATTTTACACTCTTATGGGAAGTTAATCCTAAATTTTCTGAAAACTTTTACAGCAGAATGTTTCTTAAAAAGCTTATTTCAGCAAAATTTTAATGTTAGATTAGGTCTTTTTTGGATATTGTGTACAACGGTCTCGGCTCGTATGTTTGCCATGCAAGTTTAATTAAGTATTAAAAATAGTAAATTTCCGACTAAT
>NZ_JBHULY010000009.1:0-1596 GCF_042684665.1 Hyunsoonleella rubra
CCTTAAAACGAGTCTGTTGCAGAAATTATGGGTTTTTATGGCGGCTTGCGCAACGGTTACCATTGTTGGCTGTAGTTTTTTTAATATGTTCTTATTACTTCTGCATAATTCCTGCACCAATTAATTATTTCTCCTTTCTCATTAAATTCAAGATGATAGGTAATCCACAAATACTCGTGTGTTTCGTGAATGTTCACAAAAATTCGTTCAGTTCCGTCAATTTCTTTATGAGGTGCTGTGATATTCAATCTTGGATAATTTCCTTTTCCTCTTTTTTTTACTTTAAACTTCTTTTTGTTAAGGTTAGAAAAGTCCAATTCAAATCTATCTGAATCAATGTTCATTTGAGTTTTGACATAATCTTTTAAAGGTTCAAATTGCTCATTACTTTTCCATTTTATTCCCAAACAGCTTGGGTTATTAAAAACAAAATAGTCAGGTTGAAAATCAAGCACGTATGGATAAACTTTTACTTTCTTTTTGGTCGGAAAAGAATCTATTAGTGTTGATTTGTAAAAGTCAAACGCAATTTGCTCATAAAATGGAAATTCAGTTTGCGAGATTCCAATTCCGCAATTGAGTAAGAAAGTCAGAAGTATTATTTTTTTCAAATCTCTCCGTATAAAATTCAATTCCAATTTAATTCAGTTAGTTTTTATAGAAAAGTCTTAATGATTAATCACTGTTTTTCAATTAGTTAACAGACTTTTTAAATTACAGCCAACGGTCTAGGCTATGAGTAGTTGCGTGGGTTAGCACTTAACTTTGCAAGTACACATCAAACTGAAAATCCTCGCGGATTTTCAGAAGTAGGTGAGAACAAGCAATTACTTATAGCCAATGTTGGCTGTCTGGCTTTATTTTAGTGTACCTATAAATTCAGTTTCAAGAAATTTTTGTTTCCATTCGCCATTTTCATAAACACCTACAATGAAGTCGTATGTTTTTTCATTTTTATAAACCCACATTTCAGTAACAAACGTTCCTCCGTAATCATACTTATAAATCAAATTTTTTCCTTCACCCTCAACCGTTCCTTCTGTTAGATTTCCAAAAATATCGAATTCCCAAAACCTTATTTTTTTTAATTTTTCGTCGTATTGTCGGATTCCGTGATTTCTCAAACCAAATTCAGTTTGTTCTCTATTTGTGAATCCCATAGATTCTACTTTGACTATTTTGTTATCCAAAGAAAATTCCAAGTTTATCTCTTGCTTGAATGTACTTCCATCTCCCCATTTTCCTTCAGCAGTCCAAGTATAATTTTCTAATGAATTGAAAATTGTCAAAGGATTATCTTGTGCTTTCAATCCTATTGGAATTAAAAAAAGTAGAATGATTAATTTTTTCATAGTTACTTTTATTTTGTTCGTTTCAGCTTGCAGCCAACGGTCTTGTATAAGAATAGTTGCGGGTTTGTATGCGAGGATTTTCCGAAGGAAAATCAGACGTAGCAAACACGCAACTACTTTTGGTTAAGCACTAAACCGCAATTATTTTTATACATTGTGCCTGTTGCACAACCACTCGCTAAATATACAGAAAATTCGTATCTTGCTGTATGCAAGGCAAGAAAGATTACCAAGAAAAGTTATT
>NZ_JBHULY010000010.1:0-41869 GCF_042684665.1 Hyunsoonleella rubra
ACGATACCGATGGTACCGTGAACACACCTCAACAATACTACGTGGATGCCGACGGCGACGGCTTCGGATCGACCACTACGGCTATGCTGTGTGAGTCAACCGCACCTGCCGGGTATGCTGATAACAACACCGATTGTGACGATACAGATGGTACCGTGAACACACCTCAACAATACTACGTGGATGCCGACGGCGACGGTTTCGGATCGACCACTACGGCTATGCTGTGTGAGTCAACCGCACCTGCCGGGTATGCTGATAACAACACCGATTGTGACGATACCGATGGTACCGTGAATACGCCACAGCAATACTACGTGGATGCGGACGGCGACGGTTTCGGATCGACCACTACGGCTATGCTGTGTGAGTCAACGGCCCCTGCCGGGTATGCTGATAACAACACCGATTGTGACGATACCGATGGTACTGTGAACACGCCTCAGCAATACTATGTGGATGCCGACGGTGACGGATTCGGATCGACCACTACGGCAATGCTTTGTGAGTCAACCGCACCTGCCGGGTATAGTGACAACAATACAGACTGTGACGACTCGAACGGATCCATCAACAGCCCGATTACTTATTACGAGGACAATGACGGTGATGGTTTTGGATCTACCGTAACGGCGGATTTATGCGAGACCACGGCGCCTGCAGGGTATTCCACTGACAATACAGATTGTGATGACGGGGATAATACAATTTACCCCGGTGCCCCAGAAATAACAGATGATGGTATTGACCAAGACTGTGATGGTTTTGATCAAACCACATTGACAGACAACGGTAATGATTTAGAAATGATCGATATATCATTATCTCCAAATCCATTTAATGACAACATTAGCGTGTCGGTGCCACTAAGATTCAACAATGACGAATTCAACATCAAAATCTTTGATGTAAGAGGAAGGCTTGTTATCGATAGAAAATACAAAAGCATAAATAGTAAAATTGATGTTAACGGACTGAACAAACTTGATCAAGCGACGTACTTGGTAAAAGTTACCAATCTCAAAACAGGCCATAACTTTAGGAGAAAACTTGTTAAGTTTTAAATCCCTCGAATAACTTATTTAAAAGGGTGAATTTGTATAAAATTCACCCTTTTTATTAAAATCACAAAATAACTACCTCCCTAATAATCAATTATTTACATTTTACAAAATGCATTTCATCGATTATTTTTGTATTTCATGGAGTTATAAGTTACATTTGGTGCTTAAATAATTAGTCCCAAGCTAAATTTAACCTCTTATGAAAAAAATTACTTTTTTAATAAGGGTCGGTATACTTATTTCAGGTGTATTGCTCTCATTTAATGGGTTTTCCCAAACCTGTGGATCCACTATTAGTATATTTCCGTATTCAGAAAATTTTGAGACCGGTGTTGGAGGCTGGACACAAGATACAGGAGACAACTTTGATTGGTCTAGGGATTCAGGAGGTACTCCTTCATCGGGAACAGGACCTTCGACCGGTCAAGGTGATACTTGGTATATGTATATTGAAACCTCTTCTCCAAGAGTTTCGGGAGATACAGCAAATTTTGAAAGTCCTTGTTTTGACCTCAATACTGCAATAGCTGCTAATTTTTCTTTTTGGTATCATATGTATGGAGGAAATATTGGTACCTTATACGTTGAACTTAGTACAGATAACGGCAGTACCTATCCAAACCTATTATGGTCTCAAAGCGGTCAGGTTCAAACATCAAACGGGCAAGCATACAACCAAGTCAATTTAAACTTGGCAGCTTACGTCGGTCAGACCATAAAAATCAGGTTCAGAGGTGTCAGGGGAGCTAGCTGGGATGGTGATATTGCCATTGACAACGTCTCAATGACCGCTACAATTGGATCCGTCCCAGAAATAAATATACAAGGAAATGCCACTAATATAGCAGACGGAGATACGACTCCAGACTTGAGCGACGATACCGACTTTGGTGATGTTGACATAACAGCAGGCACAAACGCCAATACGTTTACCATCGAAAATACTGGTACTGTAGACCTTAATTTGACGGGAGGATCCCCATATGTCTCAATAACAGGAACCCATGCGGCAGACTTTACGGTAACAGCCATTCCGTCAACGCCAATAAGCGCATCAGGAAGTACGACGTTCACCATAACTTTTAACCCAAGTGCCTTAGGGGCAAGAACAGCTTCTGTTTCTATAGCTAATAATGATAGTAACGAAAACCCATACACGTTTGACATCCAAGGAACGGGTGTTGTACCAAGTCCAGAAATAGAAATTGAGGGTAACGGAACAGTGATCCCTGATGGAGATGTGACACCTATTGTAGCGGATAATACAGACTTTGGAAATGTAAATACAGTTGGCGCAACACTTGGCCATACTTTTACCATTAACAATACTGGTCTTTTAGATTTAAATCTAGTTGGTATTTCGCCATATATTACGATTACAGGAACCAATGCCGCTGACTTTACGGTAACCACAATACCATCAAGCACTATTGCACCTGGAAATTCAACCACATTTGTAATCACCTTTGACCCCGGCGCAGCTGGACTTAGAACAGCCACTATAACCATAGCAAATGATGATAGTGACGAAAATCCATATAATTTTGATATTCAAGGTACCGGTGTAGACGGACCTCCACAATATACAGCGTATTATGAGAGTTTTGATGCTTCTAACGGGGGATGGACTGTCATAACCTCAACAAATGATAGTTGGGTTTGGACATCAGCCTACCCAGTTTCTGTGACTCTTGAAATTGCAGAGGGTGGTTTCTGGAGAAATAACAGCTACAATAGCTATGTAAATAATACCAATATTGTGGTTGAAAGTCCGGTATATGATTTTACAGGTTTGGAAAACCTGAGACTCAGTTTAGATTTGGAATACGACACCGAAGACAATGTTGATGGAATGCGAATTTTATACTCAGTCTCTGGAGGGCCATTCAGCCTTCTTGGGGCTTCCGGCTCAGGCACAAACTGGTACGAAGATAATGCATCTGCTTTAGGCACTGATGGCTGGAACGGAGATAGCAAACCTTCGGCTCCAACATTTTCAGGAGCTTACAATCATTTTCAAAATGCTAGCTTGGATTTAGATGATGTTACCTTTGCCAACCAGAGCAATGTACGATTCAGAATAGAATTTTCAAGTGACGGCTCTAGTACAGATGTTGGTGTCGCATTTGATAATTTCAAGATAGAAGCGGATCCATCAACAGCGCTCAACGACGCAACTGTTGCACCTGCAGATGTCACGGCCAATCTACGCCTGTGGTTAAAAGCCAATGAAGGTATATCAGTATCAGATGGCGCTGCTTTAACCAGCTGGGAAGACCAAGCTTATGATACAAGCTTAGACAAAGAGGATGCGAATGCCGCAAGTACTTTAGCACCAATTTACAGAGATAATGCCACTCGCAATATCAACTTTAACCCAATAGCAGATTTTGACAACAACAATACCGAATACATGAACGGCAAGGGAGGTTTCCATTCGCAAGATTACTTCGTTGTTGTAAAAAGTGATGATGTAGTAGATACACAGACTGGATCCTTCTCCCCGGGCAGACAATTTTCTATAGGCGGACGTTCCGACAATGCCAACTATCATGAGGACCCTACAGGGTTATCATTCGGTAGTGCTACAGGAAGGTATGTAAATGAAGTAATAGCACATAATATGGGTGCCTATGCTAATACCAGTAGTACACCAGGTGTGGACTCATACGGTAGAGCATTTACATCTTCAAGCGACACCTTTGAACATGTAATGATTTTGAACGTTAAGGCCAATGGCGCTAGAACTTCAAAAGAAATCTATAAGAATGGTAAACAAATAGATAACACTACCGGCACAACAGGAACATCAGGAACAGGTACGCCGTTAAACTATTATGAATTTGACAACTTGTCCTTCCTAATAGGAACTGGCCGAAGTGGAATTGCAGGTAGAACCACCTCTCAACTCAATGGCATGTTGGGTGAAGTAATATCCTATAAGGCTCCTAATTCTGCCTTGAACCAACAGAAAATTCAAAGTTATTTAGGCATAAAATATGGTATCACTTTACAGAGCGCCGCTTCAACCTTAACGGATTACAGGCAGAATGATGTGGACTATATCGATTCTCAAGGTAATGTGATTTGGGATACAAGCGCCAATACTGGTTATAATTATGATGTAGCTGGCATTGGTAGGGATGACGCATCCGAACTCAACCAGAAGCAATCCAAAAGCCAGAATGTTGAATCAGACGGCACGGATGCCTATGGCCCAACGTTAACCAGCGGATTCTTAACAATAGGACTTACAGATGTCTATGATACCAATAATGACAATATTACAACCAATACCACAACATTTACCGACAGACAATACTTGGTTTGGGGTAATAATGGTGCGGATATCACCAGTGCTCCATTTACTGTAAATGTTGATATGAGTGCAGGAATTGCAGGCCTTTCAACGCCAGTGACATTTGACGGAATGCAACGCATTTGGAAAGTGGTTGAAATTGGAGGGGATATCCCTTCTTGTAAAGTAAAATTACCTCAAAATGCCATTAGAAATATTTCTCCTCCAGGAAGTTATCTGATGTTTATTTCCGATACAAACATATTTGACCCTACAGCAGATTACAGGGTAATGGTGCCAGACGGCAGTGGCAACCTTGAGACCGACTATGATTTTAACGGCACAAAGTATATAACCTTCGGTTATGCGCCTCAGGTCATTGTTGAACGCTCTGTTTATTTTGACGGTGCTTCGGATTATGTTGATATGGATGACAACTTAGACCTAAATGCATCCAGCTTTACTATATCTGCATGGATAAAAAGAGATGTAGGTGCTATCAATGCTTCAATTATCTCGAAAAGAGATGCTTTGTTTACGGAAGGCTACGACTTCAGAATCAATATCTTAGGCAGATTGTCATTTGCCATAAATGGTGGTGCAGCTACCCTAACGTCTTCAGTAGCTATACCGGAGAGCAAATGGCACCATGTTGCAGTAATATATAATAGTGGTACAGCTACATTGTACATTGATGGCGTAGCTGACACTAGTGCATCCTCATGGCCAGCACCAACAGCAACTTCACGAAAGTTCCTGATTGCTGCGGCAGATGGATACGATCCAAACACAACTGATTATTTTGCAGGTAACATTGATGAAGTTAGGGTATGGGATACCGCTTTAACAGTGGACCAGCTAAGGTACGTAATGAACCAAGAAATTATGGATGACGCAACACTTGCGCTTCAATACGGAGATGTGATTCCTACGACTATTTCGAAGTGTGAAATCAGTGCGGTGCCATGGACCGACCTTGCTGGGTATTACCCAATGTCTGTATATACGTATACAAATACAAATGACATCTCAGGAAACAATATCCAAGGCGCACTAAGAAACCTAAATACAGTTGACCGCCAAACTGCTCCACTTCCTTATGAAACTGAGGCGGCCGGATCATGGGACGCAGCCGGAACTTGGTTAAATAATGCAGATCAAAATTTACCAAATTCACTTTCTATTGTTGATGGAGTTACCCCTATTGATTGGAATATTGTGGAAATTAACCACGACACCTATCTTGGTTCGTCCCCAACAGCAGCCAGATCACGAGATTGTACCGTTCAAGGTTTGATTGTTAATAGTGGTGATTTACAAGTAAACGGAGATACCGCAGGAAACACTGGTATTGGACTGACCGTAACGCATTACTTAAGAATTGATGGTACGCTAGATTTAGAAGGAGAATCCCAATTAGTACAGACGGATCAAAGTGATTTTGATACTGCAAGTACAGGTACTCTGGAAAGGGACCAACAAGGGTATTCCAATACCTATTTGTATAACTATTGGTCTTCGCCAGTATCTACTACAAGTAATGCTAGCTATGACGTAACTGATGTTTTCAACAATATTGGATTTCTTACCTCCGGATATAATGGCACAAGTTCTCCGGTTCAAAATGCCGATTATTGGATTTGGAAATACGCCAACAGACCAAATGATGTATATAGCGAGTGGCAACATGTTAGAAGCACAGGGTCCTTGTCAGTAGGTGAAGGCTTCACCATGAAAGGCCCAGGAACGCTAACCGCAGACCAAAACTACATCTTTCAAGGTCAACCCAATAATGGTGATTTCAGTTTGTCAATCACTGTAGATAACGAATATTTAGTGGGGAACCCCTACCCTTCAGCATTAGATGCCAACCAATTCATATTGGATAACATCAGTGCCACAGATGGTGGAACTAATACCACAAATGTGATTAATGGCGCATTGTATTTTTGGGATCACTTTGCCGTTAATAGCCATATTTTAGCTGAATATCAAGGTGGATATGCGGTTTATACGCTTTTGGGCGGCACTGTTGCAGTTTCAACGGATGCAAGAATAAACGCAACTTACGCTTCAGGTACGAAGTTACCCGAAAGATATATTGCAGTTGGACAAGGTTTCTTCGTATCCGCTGTGGACGATGGAGGCATCGCAGGGCTCACACAGCCCATTGTTGGCGGAAACCTACTGTTTAGAAACAGCCAAAGAGCTTACCAAAAGGAATTTGTTTCAGGCTCTAACACAGGCTCAGCACATTTTAAAAAGGGAAAATCTAAATCAGCTGCTAAAGTACAGCCTGAGGATACCAGAGAAAAAATTAGATTAATGTTCGATTCGCCAGGTGGTTATCACCGTCAATTATTGGTTGGCGTGGACAACAATGCCTCAACAGCCTTTGATATCGGCTACGATGCCTTTTTAAATGAGGATAATATGGAGGATATGTACTGGACCATGGACAATTCCAAACTGGTAATCCAAGCTTTAGATAACTTTAATGAGGACCAATTTATCCCTTTAGGCGTTAGAATAGACAGAGAAGGCTTAGCCACAATAAGAATTGAAAACCTGGAAAACATCAGTGCCAGCAAAGACATTTTTGTACACGATATAGAATTGGACACCTATCATAATTTGAAAGATAGTGACTTTAGCATAGTGCTAAGCCCAGGCGAATATAATTCACGCTTTGAAATTACTTTCCAAAGTAATGCTTCATTGAGTACTGACGATTTAGAAGGTTTAAATCTGCAAGTTTATTTTTCAAATGAAAAGGAAAGTATTATAGTAAATAACCCAAAACATACTGATATTAAAACTGTGGAAATGTTCAATATTCTAGGGCAATCTGTATTCAGGGCTCAACCCGACAATATGGACGAGTCTTACCTTGAATTTAAAACAAGACAGATTCACAAGGGTGTTTACGTTATTTCTGTGGCATCAGAAAACGGTACTATTACCAACAAAGTTTTGATTGATTAATTGCCAACGAGAAGCAAAAATTCATAAAGACTTAAATTAGAATTAAGACCAACTGATATACCCCAAACCTAGATTTGGGGTATATTTTAAAAACATATTTTGTCGTGCATATAATCTCTTTATCGAATATATAAAAGTAAAATCAATTGGTTTCCTATATTGTCGTCACCAAAACTATTTTTAACTAAGACCTGCCAAAATCCTGCTTATGAAGAACATTGCAATTGCTGTAATATTGGCTTTCTCTCTCCTTTTTTGCAATACATTGCTAGCACAGTTGCATCCCACTCCGGAGTGCGGACAAAACTTCAATTTAAATTGGACGACAAGTTCGGCAAGCGAAGATGCATATTGGAGACCGGGAACACTTTCAAATACGTATTTGAATGTTGACGATTCTGGGATAGACATCAAAATAGAATTTACAGGCGAAACCAGCACGTTGGGATTTTGGTCTGGACAGACCCCTAAAATAGGAACTCAATCGAGCTATCTTTATAAAGGCATTGATTTATTAACCAACGGTTTTTCTGGGGAGGGCATAACATGCACTATTACATTTAGCCAGCCTATTTATGCCCTATCCTTTGACATACATCACATTAATGTTTCCCTGGGGAAAGGAGATAAATATACCGTTAAAGGAAAGGACGTTAATGGAAACGACATCTACCCAAAATTTAACACTTCAGCTCAACCTCCATATACAGTTGATGAAACTACAGGAATTGTAAATGCTGTGGCAAATTTATCGGCAGGTGAAAATCCCATGCTGGGGGTAAATTTTGCTGACTCCAATTATATCACAAGCATTACTATACTTTGGGAGGATTGCGATACCTGCAACCCTGAGAGCTTGCATGCCACTGGGATTGGAAATTTCAGTTTTTGCAAACCGCAAACCTTGGATTTTGACGGTACTGATGATTATGTTAGTAGATCCTCTTTTTTAGGTGGCCAACAACAAGCAACATTGATGTCCTGGATTAAACTGGACGATTATACCGGTGATTACACCATTATGGGACAGCCCAACTGTATGCTTTTTGTCGATAGTAATAACAGCCTACGAGCATCCTTAAAAACCGATTCGAGAGGGGACATTGCCTCTCCTGCTTTGGAATCGATGGTTTTGGACGAGAACATTTGGTATCATGTGGCATTGATTTACGACGGTATTAACGGAAGTATTTCACTTTTTATCAATGGTGAAAAAGAATGGGAACATACAAATTCGGATGTCGCAAATACAACGCTCAGTAATTCAAGTGAATGGAGTGCATTCGATTTTGAAATAGGTAGAAATCCAATTTCCAAAGACAACTATTTTGATGGTTCAATAAATGAAATAAGAGTTTATAACAAGGCTCTGGCAGAACCTCAATTACAAGCTCAAATCTTTCAAAAAATAGAATCCAAAAATGAAAGTATCACAGGTGCTATCGCCCAAAATACTATTGAAGGACTATCATGGAGGGATTTATTGCTCTATTATCCAATGGAAATTTTGGACACGGGCTATACTGCTGACAAATCAAATTATTTTGAACACGGGCTATTGCACAACATGGAAGAAACCTATCAGGATTTTGACGCACCCCTACCCTTTGTCTCAAAAGAGACCGCCACAGGCGACTGGAAAAACCCCGAAAATTGGTTGCAAGAAGATGTGTGGGATGCATATAAAGGCTTTCCCGAATATGCTATTTTACAGGTAAAAGGAAACTTGGACATCAACGAAAACGCTACAATCTTGGGGATTATAGTCGATTCAGGTGCTTCACTTTCTGTTAAAAATGATTCGGGTTTATACAATACCAGTTATCTTAGATTAGATGGCACCCTAAGCTTAGATGGAGATTCTCAACTCATACAAGCTTCGGAAAGTTTGCTGGACCCTTTGAGTTCTGGTGTATTGGAAAAAGCACTTTATGGTACGGCAGACAAATACACCTATAATTACTGGGCATCCCCTGTTGGAATGCAAAGTAATAGCACTAACAATAACAGTTTTACAGTAAAAGACATTTTTGCCGATGTTGAATTTTTAGAAAGTGGTTATGATGGTGTTGCAGTGCCCTTAGGGATAGCGGATTATTGGATTTGGAAATTCTCCAATAATTCAGGAAATACTACTGCCACATGGCAACAGGTAAGAAGTTCAGGAGAAATAATGGCTGGCGAAGGTTTCACAATGAAAGGCCCGGGAACTGGTACTATTTCAGACATGCAAAATTATACGGTTCGTGGCAAACCTAATAACGGGAAAATTGAAATCAATGTTACCGCTGGTAGCGATTACTTAGTGGGCAACCCCTATCCATCTGCTATCGATGCCATACAGTTTTTAAAGGATAATAAAAATTTGGAAACAGATGCTAGCATGACCAACGGTACTTTATATTTTTGGAAACACTGGGGAGGCAGCTCCCACATTGCGGATAATTATCAGGGAGGCTATGCCACATTCTCACTTTCTGGAGGAGTGCCTGCGGCTTCAAGAGGTACGGACAGCCCAGAAATATCAACAGGGGGCACACCCAACGAAATCCCTGGAAGGTATATCCCTGTGGGCCAAGGATTTTATCTTACGGCGACTTCTAATGGCAAAGTTACGTTCAATAACAACCAAAGAGTTTTATATCATCAGCCACAAGAGACCTCTACAACAAACAAGAAATTCCAAAAGCTGGCTGAACAGGAAGCCGAAGACCCCAGAACAAAAATACGACTTGGGTTTAACTCGCCAAATACCCTAAGAAGACAATTGCTCCTCACTATTGACGAGGATGCAACCCCCGCAATAGATTGGGGCTATGACTCCAAGTATATCGACACCCAGATTGACGATATGTATTGGATGATCCAAAATCAAAAGTACACCATCCAAGGTACCAATGAAATCAATGAAGAAACAATTCTTCCGTTGGGCATCCATACTGATGCAGACGGCTTCAATAGCATTTCTATTGACGAATTGGAAAATACACCAAACGATTTTTTAATTTATCTTCACGATAAGGAGTTAAATATTTATCATGACTTGACCCAGGGAAAATATGAAATCTTTCTGTCCACAGGAGAATACCTCAACCGGTTCGAAATTGCTTTTTCCCAATCTCAGACCTTAAGCGCCCAAGCACATTTGGAAAGCGAACAAATAGAAGTTTATTTTTCTAATGAAAAGAACAGTATCGTCATCAACAACCCTTCTTCTCAGATGATCGAATCAGTTGAAATGTTCAATATTCTTGGTCAATCATTGTTTCAGCGCGATACCAAAACCAACAAAAACCATCTTAAGTTTAGCGCCAATCAAATCCCCCCAAATAACTATATTCTAAAAATTGAAACCGAATATGGCACCATAGCCAAAAAAGTAGCTATATTATAATATTAATCCAATAGAAATCTCCTAAAAGAGACGGAATTTTAAAACACATTGCGTTGTCATTCAATATCTTACATTTTATGTAAGCGCTTTCTTTGCTCTAGTTACGGCAAAACCATAATCATATAAGTTTTTAATAATTTGTTGATAAAATTTATCTAAGGTATAGTAAAAAAGATTAATTTGAGTCTCAATTAACCTTTATTATATCCAACCTTAGTTATGAAAAAAATACTTTTTCTGTTCAGTATTTTACTGAACCTTTCCCTCGCGTTTTCGCAACAAATTAATTACAAACGTGTCAGTATTAGCAATCCCAGTAGTGCCACCATCTCTCAGATGGCACAATCGGGAATAGACCTTCAATGTGGTGCCATATATAAAGACGGCAAGCTGCAATTGGAATTATCGCAAAACGAACTAACCACAATCTCTAGGTTAGGCGTACCTTACAATGTACTTATAGATGACTTAAGCACGTATTATGCGGACCGTGCCCAAAAAAACCTTCCTAGGGCCAGGCAAGAGCTTCAAGCTCAAAAAGGCTTCCAATCCAAAGCTGGATTTGGCAAAAGCAGTGTTTCGAGTGTGGTACTAGACAACATTGGCCAATACAACGGGTGTGATGAAATTAACTGGAGCACACCTACAAATTTCAAACTTGGCAGTATGGGAGGTTGTCTCACAGTTTCAGAAGCCTTGGCAGAGCTTGATTTAATGCGATCGCTTTACCCCAATATTATTTCAGTGAAAGCAGATGCCTCCCCTACTAATCAAACTACTGTAGAAGGCAGAACAACTTATTACGTAAGAATTTCAGATAACCCTGATATTGACGAATCTGGAGAGCCAGAGACGCTATATACTGGAATGACGCACTCGCGAGAACTTTCCAGTTTGATGAATCTGATGTACTATATGTGGTATATTCTTGAAAATTACGGTACGGATCCTGCGATAACCAATTTAGTAAACAACCAGGAATTATACTTTATTCCAATTGTTAATTCTGACGGTTTGGCCTATAACGAATCCGTTTTGCCAAATGGTGGTGGATTACAGCGAAAAAACAGGAACATCTATAATGGAAGTTGTGGAACCACCTCCGAAGGCGTTGACCTAAACAGAAATTTTGGATACTATTGGGGCAATGGTGGTTCTTCCACAAATACGTGTAGTGAAACTTATCGAGGCCCTACGTTTTTCTCCGAGCCTGAATCTCAAATCGTTAGAGACTTCTTTTTGCAACACGACTTCAAGCTGGTATTAAACCATCATTCATTTAAAAATGCCATGCTTCATGGCTATGCAGGCGTAGATCCAGCAACTTTAGATGCCGCTGGTGTGGACAGGCGTGAAGATGAATTTGCCAAATACAACCATGATATGACCCATTTTAACCGTTATGCATACGGTCCAAGCACCCAAATAAGTGCATTAAACAGTGGGAACATGAATGACTGGATGATGGGTCCTGCCGTTGCTGGTTCTACTGGTGGCCCCGGTGCAGGCATAAATGCCATGGCATGGACACCAGAGAATGGATCGGGATCTGAAGCCGGATCTACTGGAAGCGGTTTCTGGCCAGACCCATTGCTTATTGATGATATTGCCAGAAGAGCTATGAGAGGCAATTTTCTGGCCGCTTATTTTAGCGGTAAGTACGCGAAACTTATTGATTTATCTCCTTCCAATATTACCGCTTTAAATGGGAATCTAAATTTTGGAATTGAATATTTAGGACAAACCGCTAGTGACTTTACGCTTTCAGTTACACCTGTTTCTGCCAATATAAATTCCATAAGTAGCCCAAGCTCCCAGGTTGGGATGTCTGCACTAGAACAGCGGAATGTGGTCGCAGCATATAGCTTAGACAATGCTATACAGGCCAATGACATTATTGAATTTAATGTTGCGTTAAGCAATGATGACGGAGTAATTTATCAAGCAAATATCAAAAAATATTACACACCAAATGTTCAGTTTGTTGATGACCCAGATACCGACGGAACTTCAAACTGGACGGCTGCAGGAGGATCTTGGGGTACTATCTCGGTCAATGGGTTTTCTGGTACAGCAACAACGGCCATTACTGATTCTCCGTCTGGCTCATACGCCAACAATGAATCCAAGACACTTCAGCTTAATTCCACTATTGCCACTACTGGAGTTAACGAAACCATCATTCAGTATTATGCCAAATGGGATTTAGAGCGAAGTTTTGATTATGTACAAATTGAGGCTTCTACCAATGGATCAACATGGACTCCCCTATGCGGTACTTACACCAAACCTGGAGCCCCAAACGAAAACAATACTTACTCCGGAAAAAGCACAGCCAACAACAATTTTCAACCTGATGGTGAACAATTGTATGACGGAGATACCCAGGATAAATGGGTGATGGAAGAGATTATCATTGATGGCACAAACAACAGTGCTTATTTTAATGAACCCACCGTTTATTTGAGATTTAATTTCAATACCGATGGCTCCAATAGGCAAGATAGCTACACCACTTCTTTTGACGGATTTGTTTTTGATGACTTTAGGGTATTGGGCGTGCAAATCCCTTGTGTCCTATCAGTTCCTGTTGGATTAAGTGTTTCTAACATTGGCGTAACCACCGCTACCTTAACCTGGGATCAGGTAACCTCCGCAACTTACGACATAAGGTACAAAGCAATCAGTGATACCAACTGGTCAGAAATTAATGATGTAAACGGACTTACTACCGACATATCTGGGTTAACAGAATCAACGGATTACGAAGTTCAAATTAGAAGTCGCTGTACTTCAAACACTTCAAACTATAGCAGTTCGGTTAATTTTACTACCAACGCATTTGTGGCCTGCACGGGCACTTCGATTGCTTCTTTCCCCTACAATGAAGGCTTCGAAGGCTCTATAGGAGACTGGTCTCAATCCACTGCCGACGATTTAAATTGGCTTGTTAATTCAAATGCTACACCCTCCCAAAGCACAGGCCCTTCAGGAGCAATAGAAGGGTCCAGCTATATATATGTTGAAGCTTCTGTTGAAGGCACCGGTTATCCTAACAAAAGAGCAATAATTAGCTCGCCCTGTTTCGATCTTACCGGAATGATTCAGGCTACTTTCAGCTTCAAGTACCATATGTTTGGTGCATCCGACATGGGCACAATCGATCTTGAGGTTAGCAATGATAATGGTACTAATTGGACTAGTTTATGGAGCCAATCAGGTAACCAAGGTGATACTTGGCTATCCGTTGACGTCAACCTAGATGCATATGTGGGAAGCAGTGTTCAATTAAGATTCAACAGGTTTGTTGGTAGCACTTGGCAAGCGGATATTGCGATAGATGACGTTGTAGTTACAACATTTGATGGCGTTGATTCAACACCACCAGTAATCACCTTAAATGGATCTTCCCCTACTGATGTAATTATAGGGGCTACCTATACCGATGAAGGGGCTACTGCAACGGATAATATTGATGGAGATATTACGGCAAATATTGTAATTGGGGGCGATACGGTCGATTCCAACACTTTGGGGACATATGTGGTTACCTATGATGTAAGCGATGCCGCCGGAAATGCCGCTACCCAGTTAACACGAACTGTAAATGTGATTGATGCTCCATCAGGTTGTACAGGAGGTATTTCCACATATCCTTACGCCTTTGGCTTTGAGGGCACCATTGGGACTTGGACACAATCAGGAGCGGATGATTTGGACTGGTTGGTGAACTCCAATAACACTCCATCCAACAACACAGGACCTTTAAGTGCGATTGAAGGCACAAGCTATATATTTGTCGAAGCGTCAGGCAACAATACAGGCTATCCTAACAAAAGGGCAATTATTACCTCGCCATGCTTTGACCTTTCGAGTGCCAGTGGTGCAGATTTTAGTTTCCAATACCACATGTTTGGCGCTTCCGATATGGGCACCATTGACTTAGAATTAAGTAGTGATGACGGCGCCAATTGGACAAGTATATGGAACCAATCTGGTAACCAAGGTAATTCTTGGCTTACCGTAAATCTTAATTTGGATGCATACATAGGAGCAAGTATTCAGTTGCGCTTTAATAGGGTTACAGGAGGTACTTGGCAAGCAGATATTGCCATTGATGATATTAATTTGACAGCTGACGAGCAAGATACCATCGCACCAATTATCACGCTTATCGGTAATGCAACAGTCAACTTGAATGTGGGCGATACTTATACAGAAGAAGGAGCAACAGCAACAGATAACATTGATGGGGACATTTCTGCAAGCATTGTTATTGGAGGCGATACTGTGGACACCAACACTGGTGGAACTTATGTTGTAACCTATGACGTAAGCGATGCGGCAGGAAATCCTGCAACGCAAGTAACGCGAACGGTAAACATCATTCCCGATACAACTGCACCGGTCATTACTCTTGTTGGTAACGCGACAATCGATTTAAATGTTGGCGATACTTACACTGAACAAGGCGCTACGGCTTCTGACAACATTGATGGGGACATTTCTGCAAGCATTGTTATTGGAGGCGATACTGTGGACACCAACACTGGTGGAACTTATGTTGTTACCTATGATGTGAGCGATGGCGCTGGAAACGCGGCAACACAGGCAACCAGAACCGTGAACGTTATTCCAGACACAGCACCACCTGTGATTACATTGATTGGCTCTGCTTCCTTAGATATTAATTTAGGCGGAACCTATACTGAGCAAGGGGCTACGGCAACTGACAATATCGATGGCGACATCACTGCCAACATCGTTATTGGAGGCGATACTGTGGATACCAATACCGCGGGTACTTATATTGTAACATACAATGTAAGCGATGCGGCAGGAAACGCAGCCACGCAGGTAACCAGAACCGTGAACGTTATTCCGGACACAACACCACCTGTGATTACATTGATTGGCTCTGCTTCCTTAGATATTAATTTAGGCGGAACCTATACTGAGCAAGGGGCTACGGCAACTGACAATATCGATGGCGACATCACTGCCAATATCGTTATTGGAGGCGATACCGTGGATACCAATACCGCTGGCACCTATATAGTAACCTACGATGTAAGCGATGCTGCTGGTAATGCTGCCACCCAGGTGACCAGAACAGTAAACATCATTCCGGATACTACTGCACCAGTTATTACTCTTGTTGGCAATGCAACGATCAACTTGAATGTGGGTGATACTTATACTGAAGAAGGTGCTACGGCAACCGACAACATTGATGGGGACATAACTGCAAACATTGTCATCGGAGGCGATACCGTAGATACCAACACCGCTGGCACCTATTTAGTAACCTACGATGTAAGCGATGCGGCTGGAAATGCTGCCACTCAGGTAACCAGAACCGTAAACGTGATTCCAGATACCACCGCACCAGTCATTACTCTTGTGGGCGGCGCAACTGTCAACTTGAATTTGGGCGACGCTTATACTGAAGAAGGTGCGACAGCAATCGACAACATTGATGGGGACATCACTGCAAACATCGTCATCGGAGGCGATACCGTAGATACCAATACAGGTGGCACCTATATAGTAACCTACGATGTAAGCGATGCGGCTGGTAATGCTGCCACTCAGGTGACCAGAACAGTAAACATCATTCCGGATACTACTGCACCAGTTATTACTCTTGTTGGCAATGCAACGATCAACTTGAATGTGGGTGATACTTATACTGAAGAAGGTGCTACGGCAACCGACAACATTGATGGGGACATAACTGCAAACATTGTCATCGGAGGCGATACCGTAGATACCAACACCGCTAGCACCTATTTAGTAACCTACGATGTAAGCGATGCGGCTGGAAATGCTGCCACTCAGGTAACCAGAACCGTAAACGTGATTCCAGATACCACCGCACCAGTCATTACTCTTGTTGGTAATGCAACGGTCAACTTGAATGTGGGGGATACCTACACAGAAGAAGGTGCTACGGCAACCGACAACATTGATGGGGACATCACTGCAAACATCGTCATCGGAGGCGATACCGTAGATACCAATACAGGTGGCACCTATGTAGTAACCTACGATGTAAGCGATGCGGCTGGAAATCCTGCAACGCAGGTAACGCGAACAGTAAACGTGATTCCCGATACCTCTGCTCCGATCATTACGCTGATTGGTTCAGCAATAATTGACTTGAACGTTGGTGACAACTACACTGAGCAAGGAGCAACAGCAACCGATAATATCGACGGAGACATCTCTGCCAATATCAGTATCGGCGGTTTAGTGGACACAAATACTGCAGGAACCTATGTTGTGACTTATGACGTTAGTGATGCAGCTGGAAATGCGGCTACTCAGGTCGCAAGAACTGTGAATGTTAATGATGTACCGACGGATGTCATCATTCACGAAGGCTATTTTGAGACCGGATGGGACGGTTGGATAGATGGTGGAAGTGATTGTGCTAGAAGACAGGATTCAAGATCCTTTGAAGGTGCCTATTCTATAAGAATCAGGGATAATTCAGGGGTGGCTTCATCAATGACTTCCCCTACGTTTGACTTGTCATCTTTCAATGAAGTGGAATTTAATTTCTATTTCTATTCGCAAAGCATGGAAATAGGAGAGGATTTCTGGTTGCAATATGATGATGGCTCAGGTTTTGTAACGGTTGAGACATGGGCACGAGGGACTGATTTCAACAATGATGCCTTCGGAAATTTTTCAGTACTATTCAACAGTTCGCAATATAATTTATCGAGCAACGCAAGGTTTAGACTTCAATGTGATGCCTCCGTCAATAATGACCAAATATTTATTGATCAAGTTGTTATCACCGGTTTCGGTGGCAGTGGTGCCACAGCAAAAATGCAGCCGGAAGAAACTCAGAAGACTTTAGACAATGAGGATGATAACAATGTAGCGGTTCAAATTAAATTGGTTCTGTATCCAAATCCCGTTAAAGGAAGTGAATTGAATATTAGCTTAACAGGTGCTAACGGACAATCAAATACTACTTCCAAACTTAAATATTTGATTGTGAACGCCTTAGGTCAATTGGTTCAGGAAGGCAAAACGGACAAAAAGATTGTTGTGGACAGGCTGGAAGCCGGAGTCTATTCGATTAGGGTGAAGGATGGGGACAAGCTATATTCCAGAAGGTTTGTTAAGGAATAGACAGTAATAGCCTACCCAATACTTTAATAAAAAAGAGGTCAACTAAAATTTAGTTGACCTCTTTTTTTGTTTGAATCTGTAGCCTAAAATGACGAATTAGCTGGGCAATATGATGAAAACAGAGAGGTTTAAACTATTCTAAAAAAAGTGTATTTCATCGTATTTTTTTGCGTTTTGTCGTATTTCTAAGAAATAATTGCTATATTAGCACCGTGATAGATCAAAAACGTATTGATACAATAGTTATTTGAGTTAGTCACCTTAAACCCCAAATCTAATTTTCGATAGCTATTTCAAGTCCTGGACCTAGTTCAGGACTTTTTTATGGTAGAAATTAAAGTATCCAAAGACACTTTTTCCTGAGAGCCAGATACCATATCCTTTAAAGTGAAGTGATTTGCCTCGATTTCGGACTCCCCCACCAAGACTACAAACGGTATTTGCCTTCGGTTGGCATAGGTCATCTGTTTTTTCATTTTGGCAGAGTCCGGATACAGTTCGGCATTGATGCCCTGTGCTCTAAGATGTTTTATGGCTTTTAAGCTGAACAAAGCTTCTTTTTCACCAAAATTCATAAACAATACCTCGACATTTATCGAAACCGTTTCAGGGAACAAATTCAATTCTTCCAGTACCAAGTAAATACGGTCCAGTCCAAAGCTAATACCGACGCCACTCATATCCTTCATTCCAAAAATTCCCGTTAAGTCATCGTAACGGCCACCGCCTCCGATAGAACCTATTTTTACGGATTCTGGTGCCGAAACTTCAAAAATGGCCCCGGTGTAATAGTTCAGCCCTCGTGCTAAGGTGACATCCAATTGTAATTTGGCAGTACTTAGACCTAATTCTGAAATAGCGTTATTGATGAACTCCAATTCTCCAATACCTTTTTGGCCTTCTTCGGAAGTGGATAAAATCGTTTTTAATTCACCTATTTGGGAAGTAAAATCACCTGAGATTGAAAATAAAGTCTGTAGTTTATCGATTCCCGATTGCGGGATGCCTTTATCCAACATTTCCTGTTTTACCTTGGCCTCGCCTATTTTATCAAGTTTGTCCAAGGCGACCGTAAAGTCAATCAATTTATCCGAGGCACCAATGACCGCCGCAATGCCAGAAAGTATTTTTCTGTTATTAATTTTAATGGTTACGCCTTCCAAATTCAATTTGGAAAAAACCTTGTCGTATAATTGAACAAACTCCACTTCCTGCCAAAGCGAATCACTGCCCACCACATCCGCATCGCATTGGTAAAACTCCCTAAAACGTCCTTTTTGCGGTCTGTCCGCACGCCAAACGGGCTGGATTTGGTAGCGCTTAAACGGGAACTCGATTTCGTTTTGGTGTTGGACTACATAACGTGCAAATGGGACGGTTAGGTCGTAACGCAAGGCTTTTTCGGAGATACTAGTGGTCAGTTTATTCGAATCTTTAGTTTCGTAAGCTTCTGTATTTGCCTTTGACAAATAATCCCCAGAATTCAAAATCTTAAAAATCAAGCGGTCGCCTTCATCCCCATACTTGCCCATCAACGTTTCGGAATTTTCAAAACTTGGGGTTTCAATGGGTTGGAAGCCAAAGGTTTCAAATGTACTGCGAATGGTATTAAAAATATAGTTGCGCTTCGCGACCTGCTCTGGGTTAAAATCTCTTGTGCCTTTTGGGATGCTAGGTTTTTGGGCCATATTACTGCCTGCGAAAGCAGGTATCTATTTTTAAGTTTCTAGTTTAAAAAGTGGATTCCGCATCACACTTCGACTGCGCTCAGTGGGACAATGCGGAATGACACAGTGCAAAAATAATTAATGAAGTTGTTTTTACAGGTTTTTAGAGGAAAAAAGTATGGTTCTTGAAAATGAGTTCTAACCACCTCCCCACTTCGTGGTACTCCTCCTTGAAAAGGAGGAGAGTTTTTTGCTGCTGAATTATTGCTATACCCTAGCACAGAGTAATTCTCAATTATCAGCTAGCCACAATTCCTTCCCTTTTCAAGGGAAGGTAGATTTCATCCCCCCAAAGGGATGGAATTCGGAAGGGTTCTTAATTTATCAACTCATCAAAATAGCGGTACAACTCCCCTTTAGTAATGACCGCCCCCTGCTCTATCATTTTGAACTTATCCAAGTTTTTGTCATCACCATAATCTTTATCGGCCTGCAAAAACTCCACGCTGTCGTCCATCAAATTTTCACGGAGCCAGTTATAGCCTTCTTTTGTGGTGATATCCACAGCTTCATTTTTGACATTAACAACTATCGCATGCATCTCATCTTCGGCCAATCGGAATAAATACATATGTTGTGGGGCAAAATGCTCCAAATACTCGGCCTGATTAAGCACGCCCTCCCAAACTAAATCGCTAAACACGTCCAATTCGGTTTCCGCCACTTCCGGCTTATTTTTCTTTAGTTCAGCCCATTCGTCAGCCGTAATGGATTGCGTCGCCAAGAAATTGATAAATTCCTGGTGCAGTTCCTCAAATTGTTCTTTGGTTAATCTTCTGTATTTCATAAAGCCCCTGTTAATCTCCCCAAAGGGGAGAAACTATTACTCAATCTTTCAAAACAATATGTTCAGTTTTAAAATCTGAACATCATTCAAAAGAAATTCAAAATTAATGCTTTTCGCTTAAAGCCACACAAGGTTTCGGAAACCTTAAAAGACTTCAACAAAAAAACCGTTTAGAATGTATCCAAACGGTTTTTACTGTATTTAGAATTTTGAAATTAGTTAGCCTGCGCTATAACTTCAAATGGTAATTCTACAACTACGTCCCTGTGTAAACGAATAGTCGCATTGTACTGGCCTAAACGCTTTACGTTTCCACCGGCAACAGAGATGAATTTTTTGTCAATCTCGTGGCCTTCTTTTTCCAAAGCAGTGGCAACATCGATATTATTCACAGAACCGAATAATTTATCGCCAGCACCAACTTTAGAAGCAATCTTGATTTCCAATGCCTTGATGGCCTCTGCCGTTTTATTGGCATCGTCAACAATTTTCTTCTCTTTAAAGGCTCTTTGCTTTAAGTTTTCAGCTAATACTTTTTTAGCAGAAGGCGTAGCCAAAATAGCATGCCCTTGAGGAATTAAATAATTTCTACCATAACCGTTCTTAACTGTTACAACATCGTCTTTAAATCCTAAATTCTCAACGTCTTGTTTTAATATAAGTTCCATTGTTATGATTGTTTTATTTTAATAAATCTGCTACGTAAGGCATCAAAGCCAAATGACGTGCTCTTTTAATGGCTACAGACACTTTACGTTGGTACTTTAAAGAGGTACCCGTTAAACGTCTTGGTAAAATTTTACCTTGCTCGTTTACAAAACCTAATAACCAGTCTGGATCTTTGTAATCTACATACTTGATACCAGATTTCTTAAAACGGCAGTACTTCTTCTGTTTGTTAGTCTCTATATTAAGCGGAGTTAAATATCTAATTTCTCCGTCTTTCTTTCCTTTTGCTTGTTGATCAATAGATGCCATAATTAAGCTTTTACGTTAAGTTTTTCTCTTCTTCTTTCGGCCCAAGCCACTGCGTGCTTGTCTAGTTTCACAGTTAAGTAACGCATGAAACGTTCATCACGTCTAAACTCAACCTCTAAAGCTTCAATTACCTCTCCGGCAACTTGGTACTCAAACAAGTGATAAAATCCACTTTTTTTGTTCTGGATTGGATAGGCTAATTTTTTAAGCCCCCAATCTTCCTTAGCTATCATCTTAGCTCCGTTAGAAACAAGAAAATCTTCGTATTTCTTAACTGTTTCCTTTATCTGGTCATCAGATAAAACGGGATTTAAGATGAAAACAGTTTCATAATGATTCATAAAAATCGTTTTAAATTGTTAAAAATTGCCTGCAAAAATAATCATTTTTTAGTATATTACAACACTTTTTAAGGACAAAATATTCGTCTCCCTCAAATGTTAATATTTTGTTAATTTTGACAGTTTACCGATGATTTTTGGTTTTTAGCGGAAATTATTGTACTATTGTCGATATCTTAACCGAAATAATATAAAATGTTATGACTTTAAACTGTGTAGTAGTAGACGATTCAGCGATACAACGTCTCTCCATAGTTAAGTTAGTCGAAAATCACCCTTCGCTTAACTTAATTGCCGAGTACAGTAGCGCTCTCGAAACAAAAAATGGTTTAAATACGCATCAAGTAGACTTAATCTTTTTAGACATTGAAATGCCAGTGCTAAATGGTTTTGAACTTTTAGACGTATTGAACAAAAAACCCCAAATTATCTTTGTAACTGGCAAAACCGAATATGCATTTAAGGCATTCAACTATGATGCTACAGATTACTTGCACAAGCCAATTACTAAAGAACGTTTTAACACTTCCGTTGAGAAAGCTCTAGAACAACATAAATTAACATTGGATTTCCATGAGGAAGAAGGTGAGCATATTTTTGTAAAGAGTAATCTTAAGAAACGTAAAGTATACATTAAGGACATCAAATGGATTGAAGCCCTTGGTGATTATGTTAAACTGGTAACCGAGGAGACTAGCTTGGTTGTATTATCTACCATGAAAGCTTTTGAAGCGGAACTGCCAGAAAACAAATTTTTAAGAATCCACAAATCTTATATCGTTAATCTTGATAAAATTGATAGGTTCAACAGTAAAAATGTGGAAGTTGGAGCTTACGAAATACCACTAAGCCGAAATAAGAAGACACAATTAGTAGATGCGTTAAATAACATTTAATTTGATATAGTTTAGAAATTGTCAAGCTGAACTTGTTTCAGCTTCTAAAATTATTTCAACCTAAGATTCTGAATCAAGTTCAGAATGACAAAAACCTAATAATTATCGACATTTAAAACTATTTTAACCGCCCTAAAATCTTTTATACTGAAGAAGCTATTGTTAATTTTAATGATAGCTTCTTTTGTTTTTGATAAAGACTGTTTTTTAGGAATCTTTACCAGAATATTTTTATAGAACTGATTACGAATTCTGGATATTGGTGGTGATTCCGGACCCAAAACATTATCGCCGAAAACTTGTCTTAAGGATTTCCCCAACCAGATAGATGCCTTTTCTACCTTATTATAATCTTTGTGCTTTAAAGTAATTTTTATCTGCTTATAAACCGGCGGATATTTATAGTTGAAACGATCGTCCATTTGCTCTTTGAACATGGCTTCATAATTGTTAGCCGACACCTGTTGCAAAATATTGTGATAGGGGTTGTACGTCTGCACTAACACCTTACCACGCTTATCCGTTCTCCCGGCCCTACCTGATACTTGCATAATCAATTGGAAACTGCGCTCGTGAGCACGGAAATCCGGGAAGTTTAGCATATTATCAGCATTCATCACACCGACTAATTTTACATTTCTGAAATCCAATCCTTTGGTTAGCATTTGCGTACCGACCAAAATATCAATTTCTTGTTGCTCAAAAGCGGTAATGATTTTTTCATAACCGTATTTTCCTCTAGTGGTATCTAAATCCATACGGGCTACCTTATGATCTGGAAACAATACTTTTACTTCCTCTTCTATCTGCTCAGTTCCGAAACCTTTGTTATCTAATTCCGGGCTTCCGCAGGCACTGCAGGTCGTGTGCATCGCCGTATTATAGCCACAATAATGACACCGCAATTGATTGCGGTATTGATGATAGGTCAAACTAACATCACAATTCGGGCATTGGGGAGCATGGCCACAGGTATTGCATTCAATAATCGGAGAAAATCCACGACGGTTTTGAAACAAAATAATTTGATGACCCTCACCAAGCGACTCGGTCATTTCCTCAATTAATCTATCGCTAAAATGCCCTTTCATCAACTTTTTCTTGTGCTTTTCCTTAATATCCACAAGCTCAATTTCTGGCATCAATACATCGTTATACCGATATTTCAATTCCACCAAGCCATAGCGTTTTTGCTGGGCATTAAAGTAACTTTCCAAGCTTGGCGTTGCTGATCCTAAAAGCACTTTGGTGTTATGCATATTCCCCAAAACGATAGCCGAGTCCCTGGCATGATATCTGGGCGCGGGGTCAAATTGCTTGAAGGACTGTTCGTGTTCTTCATCCACAATAATTAATCCCAAACTTTTGAATGGCAAAAATATCGACGAACGGGCTCCCAAAACTATTTGTGCTTTCGGAGAGCTGTTCAATACGTTATACCAAGCTTCTACCCTTTCATGTGAAGAATATCTGGAATGAAACACGGCTACTTTTTCTCCAAAATAATTCTGTAAACGGCTTACCAATTGAGTCGTCAATGCAATTTCGGGCAAAATATATAATACCTGTTTTCCGGATTGTAATACTTCTTCAATCAGCTTTACATAGATTTCAGTTTTTCCCGAGGATGTTACGCCGTGCAACAGCACCGTATGGTGATTTTCAAATTCGGATTTGATTTCTGAAAGGGCTTTTTCCTGATGCTCATTTAAATGTTTGGAAACCTCATTGGGGCCACCTGTATATTCTACCCTATCCTTTTGAATAAAGTATTCCTCTAAAATTCCTTTGTCGATTAAAGCTTTAACCACAGTTGAAGTGGCTTCGCTTTCAGATACCAACTCTGAAACTTTGATGGGTTTTTTGGTTTTTGAAGACAGCATAAATAATGTCATCAACACCTTCCTCTGCTTTGGTGCCCGACTTAACTCTTCAAGTAAATTTTGAAGTTGGGTTTCGGATGAAAAATTTGAATTTAACTTCACATAACGCACCAATTTGGCCACATATTTTTCAAAAATCTCTTCGTGAAGTACAATGGCATTTTTTTCTATTAATCGGTTGATAACGGGCAATACGGATTTCTTGTCCAAAATATTCATCACATCCTGCACTTTCAAAGAAGATTGATGGTGCAATGCCTCGTAAACCAAAAACTCATCGTCCTTGAATTCAGTGTCATTCAATTCAATATTGGTTTTCGAAATGATAGTTTCACTTTCCAGAATAAAGGCATTCGGCAAAGCGGCACGCATCACATCGCCCAAAGTACACATGTAATATTTGGCAACCCATTCCCAAAATTTCAGCTGTGTTAGGTTAACGAGAACAGATTCATCTAAAATTTGGTGGATATCCTTTGCATCATAAACTTGAGGTGCTTCATTATGAATCCGATACACCAAAGCTGTGTAAATTTTAGATTTTCCGAAGGGCACGGAAACACGCATGCCGGGTTTTAAGAACTTCGCCTCAGCAGAAGTTATGCGATAGGTAAAGAGCTTTTGGAGCGGTATCGGGAGTATGGCGTCGATGAAATAGTGCATTCTTCAAAAATAATGCAATCCAGCAAAACTTTTAACAACAAAAAAGATCTCAAGCGCAAAATAATATATCTATTGCTCTACAATCTTGACATTTTCAAATGTTCCCTCAGAAATAACATAAGTTTGAAGCTCCCCATTTACTAGGGTTTGGGCTGTGAAACTGAATACACCCGAAGCCACCATATTGGTGTAATCAAGTTTATTAATTTTAATGTTAGCCGTATTTGTGTCATCTGTTGTGGCATTTACTAATGCGTTATTCAAAGCCTTATCATTAGCTTGGTAAATACCCCTCATACCAGTTAATCCTGACTCTAAATTTGATAAATCCCATTCCACACCTTCCTTCAAGTCCTCCTCTTCGCCATAATAGGCGAATAATGAAACGGCCTCGTTATCGATTACAAAAATAGTTTCAGTAACGCCGATCAACCTTAAACGATGAGTTTCAATTACCTTGTCTATAAAAAGGGACGCATTTTTGTATGGTATTTCGATAAGATTTCCATTAACTTTTGCAGTCATAACAATGGTAGTCTCTTTTTCATCCTCTGTCATCTCAATATCTTCCAACTCATCGAGTGCATCAAGGGTGTCCTTAACTTCACAACTAAAAATCACAAAACACATCGCAGTTAAAAACAATATCTTTAATTTCATAGAAATGTATTGGGTTAAAAATTACAGAAAAAACATCATAACTTTTTAAATGTTTTATCCTTTCAAAAATAAAAAAATATCTAACTTCCTTAAATTTTAAGGGGCCAATTTTATGTTCTAGGACGCTTCTTCAAAAATTGTAAAGATGCATTTAGCTCATAGCCCAAAAGCAAAATATTGGAATTCAACCATAAATAAAGAAGCAGTATCAAAAGTGCTCCGATAGAGCCATAAAGTTTATTATACTGGCTAAAATTTTCTATATATACCCCGAATAAGTAAGAAGTCAAAATGATCAAAAGCGTTGTTAACAAAGCACCTATTGAAAAGAACCGGGATTCCCTTCCTTCTTTAGTTCCAAAATAATACAAGGTTGCGGTTGCGATATACACCATGACCACAAAAAACATGTATTTTGCGAATATAATCCAAACCAATCCACTATCTTCTGCCAGTACTTCCCCACTTAAGCTTTCGTACAACGGTTTTAGAATATAGATTTGAAAATATCCGAATACTGCCACGGTAAGCAACACTAAAAACGCCAAAATTAAAGCTATCCCAAAGGCGTAAAGGTACTGCTGGAACACATTTCTTGTCAATTGCTCATGATATGAATTTTCAAACCCGGAGAACACCGCATTTACGCCATTTGCCATAAGTAGCATCGATAATAAAAAAACGGACGACAACAACCCACCGCCACCACCACTATGGATGTTTTCAAAAATATTGGAGAAAAAGAAATCAGAGGTTTGTGGTGGTAAAATGGAATTTAAAAAATCCATAAACTCCATTTGGAAATTATCGATAGGGATATAGGGAATCAAAATAATGACAAACAATAAAAATGGGAAAATAGCCGTAAAAAAGCTAAAGGCAATGGCGCTTGCCCTGGTCGTTAATGCCCCTTTGACAACACCCAAAACATACAGCTCCAACAAATCATAAAGTGAAAGCCCCTCAAAACCAGGCAATTTAACTCTTGTTAAAAAGCGCACTAAAATATTGACAACAGGAATATCTTCCAGTCTATCACGAATAGGTTTTGCCATTAATGGGAACTACTTTAAAGGTTTCAACTTACAAGATGCAAGTTAAAAAATTAGTCTCACTAAAAAGTAAAATGTTATTTAAATAAAAGAATCGTCAAGAATGACTATACCGCCTTTAGACTAAGATCCATATTGTGTACCGAGTGGGTCAGTGCTCCGCATGAAATAAAATTCACGCCACATTCTGCATAATGTCTTACGGTAGTTTCATTGATGTTTCCAGAAGATTCCGTGAGGCACTTGTTCCCTATTAGTTCAACTGCTTTTTTAGTGTCCTCATAGTCAAAATTATCGATCAAAATACGATAGATGCCATCACTTTTTAAAATCTCCTCAACCTCGTTCAAATCCCTAGCTTCCACCATGATTTTCAAATCCTTTTCTGTTGTTGCAAGGTATTCCTTGGTCATATCTATGGCTTTGGTGATGCCACCTGCAAAATCGATGTGGTTATCCTTCAGCATAATCATATCGTAAAGCGCGAATCTATGGTTTTCACCACCACCGATTTTAACCGCCCATTTTTCAAGGACACGTATGCCCGGTGTGGTTTTTCGGGTGTCCAAAATTTGTGTTTTCGTGCCTTTTAAAAGTGTGACAAATCGCCTAGTTTTAGTGGCAATTGCACTCATGCGTTGCATGGCGTTGAGTACGGTTCTTTCCGCTTTTAAAATGGATTGAGCAGGCCCCTCAACATACAATACGATGTCGCCATAGGATACCGGAGTCCCGTCTTCAATTTTAATTTCTACCCTAAGTTTTTTGTCTACGTACTCAAACACACGCTTTGCGAAAGCTACTCCCGCAATTACGCCCTTGTCCTTTACCAACAATTTTGCCCTTCCTCTTGCATTTTCTGGAATACAAGCCAGCGAACTATGGTCACCATCGCCAACATCCTCTCTTATAGCGTTTTCGATGATGAATGCTACTTCTTTTTCAAAATATTCTTTGGTAATCATACTAGGGAATTTGCGCAAAAATAATAAATGGAACTGGAAATTACGAATTTTTTAGTTTTTAAGACTTATAATATGAATATCGTAAAAAATGAAATTGTAATTTTGGGCTATGACCATAAAATTACTTGCCATTGGCAAAACTGATAATAAGGAACTTATAGAGCTAGTCGAACTTTACATGCAGAGGCTTGGGCATTATGTAAAGTTTGAATTTGACATCATTCCCGATTTAAAAAAGACGAAACATCTCAGCGAAAATGAACAAAAACAGAAGGAAGGCGAACTCATTTTAAAGCAGATTAACTCAACGGACGTTTTGGTGCTTTTAGATGAAAACGGCAAACAATTAGATTCCATTGCATTTTCAAAACATCTACAAAAACACATGAATTCAGGAGTCAAACAATTGGTTTACGTCATTGGGGGACCTTATGGATTTTCTGAAGAAGTTTACAAAAAAGCGAATGGGAAACTGTCACTTTCAAAAATGACATTTTCCCATCAAATGGTTCGCTTATTTTTTGTGGAGCAGCTGTATCGAGGGTTTACGATTTTGAGGAACGAACCCTATCACCACCGCTAAATTTAATGTGTCTTAAAAACCCGCTTCCGCTTTTTAAGCTGGCGGTCTAAGTCTTTAATGGTTTCCCTAACTGACACCTCAAAATTATGTTCGTTTGACGTGGCATATATTCTGGGCCCCGGGAGGCTTAATTCAATATTACATATTTTCCCTGCATCATGGTCTTTTTCGTCCTGTTTGAAGTACACCATGGCACCTATCAAAAATTCGTATTTATTAAACAATTTACCTAATTTTTCTTCAGTGAAACCAGAAAGAGTTTCACTAACATCTACATCTACATACTGAAAATTTACTGTCATAATCCGTTTTCTTTTAATTGTTAATTCTTATCTAAAATAATAGTTTCCTGCATAAAGGGACAGAACAAAAGTCATAAAATAGTTATAAAATTTCATACCCTATACTATTCAAGTATCTCTATTTGCTTTAAAATTTGGGATTTTGTTACCACATAGGGTTTATTGTTTCTAATGGTCTGATAAACATCTTCAAAAATATTCAAGTAGGTAGAGCGTATGGAGGGAATTTTTTCCTGTACTTTGTTAGTCCCATTTTCATAATAAGTCAGCACACCTTCCTTATCATCTGCCTCAATACCATACAACGGATCATTGGGTTTTATACCTGCTTCAATTTGATCTTCTTGCACATCAGTCCGTTCCTTTACATAAGCACCATTTTTCCCGTATAACACAAACGCTGGCATAGGGTCGGCAACTAACAGGCTTGCGGTGATAAACACCTGTAATCCGCTGGGGTATTCTAAATGTACATGCGCGTAGTCATCTACTTGAGTATTGGGTCTAAATTGTCCTGAGGATTTACGCCATGCTATGGGCTCACCAAATAAGGAAATCGCAGCATCAACAACATGAGATCCTAGATTATACAAAACACTGTTTCCCGGAACAGGAGACTCTTTAGAGGCATTATCACTCAGCGCATAAACATATCTGTCATATCTAAAATGCACCTCTATTAAATCACCTAGTTTGCCTGACTCCAAAGCATTTTTCACAGATAAAATATCACTATCATAGCGCCTATTCTGATAGGGCAAAATAAGTCGATTATGTTTATCAGCTTCTCTATAAAGTGTTTTGGCCTCGTCTAAAGTTACAGCGAATGGTTTTTCCATCACGACATGCTTTCCTGATTGGATTGCCTTTAATCCAAACTCAAAATGCGTGGCACTTGGCGTATTTACAACAACAAGTTCAATCTCCGGATCATTTAAAAATGCATCTATTGAATCATAACTTATAATATTTGGATATTCTAGCTGAGCGTTCTTCTTTGTACGTTCCAAAATTGCATACAAATCAAAGCCGGAATGTAACTCCAAAAACGGGCAATGAAATAAGCTGCCTGATTTTCCGTACGATAAAACTCCTGTTTTTACTCTATGTCCCATTTAAATAGTTTTAGTTATTTTTTGATTGAATAAATCCATAAAACTAATTTAGTGCTTTTTATATAAATCGTTATAATTGTACTTTTAGTGCCATTTTTAAACTAACACAATGCATCTTGTTTTTGCTACGAATAATTTAAATAAACTAAAGGAGGTCCAGGCCTTAATACCTGATAATATCAAACTTTTAAGTTTGAAAGACATAGGGTGCTTTGATGATATACCAGAAACCAAAGAAACTATTGAAGGCAACGCCATCCAAAAGGCAGAATTCATTAAAGCGAATTATGGCTATAATTGCTTTGCCGATGATACCGGTCTTGAGGTAAGTGCGCTGAATGGCGAACCCGGAGTTTATTCTGCCAGATACGCCGGTTCGCAACGCGATGCTAATGACAACATGGATTTATTGCTGGAAAACTTGAAGGGTAAAGCGGACCGCACGGCACAATTTAAAACCGTAATCGCTTTATATCTAAATGAAAAACTTCACATATTTACGGGTATTTGTAAAGGCAAAATCACTTCAGGAAAAATGGGCAACAAAGGATTTGGCTACGACCCTATTTTTAAACCGGAAGGGCACGACATGACCTTTGCCCAAATGGAATTAAAACTAAAAAACGATATTGGCCATCGTGGGAAAGCCGTTCAAAAACTCACCTCATTTTTAGGTAAAGTACACTAAGAAAAAAGTTAAACTTCTGTATTGGCTATTAATATTGTTTGCATTATTTTTATTCAATGACAGAGGAAGAGATTGAAATAGAAAACGCGGCCATTGCCAAAGCCTATAAAGAGCTACTGAAAGTAAGCTACACGACACTTACGGCTGAGGACAAAAAGCTCATCAGAAAAGCCTTTGAAGTGGCATTGGACGGTCATAAAGACCAACGCCGAAAATCTGGTGAGGCCTATATTTTCCACCCACTTGCGGTGGCAAAAATAGTGGCGCAGGAAATTGGGCTGGACGCTACTTCTATTGCGGCTGCCCTACTTCACGATGTAGTAGAGGACTGTGATGATTACTCCATTGACGATATCGAGCAACTTTTTGGCGAAACCGTGGCCCGCATTGTGGACGGTCTCACCAAAATTTCTTCTTTGAGCAAGGAGCAGGACATGGATGTGTCCCTACAGGCCGAGAATTTCAGGAAAATGCTGTTGACCTTAAATGATGATGTCCGGGTAATCATTATCAAAATAGCTGACCGCCTGCACAATATGCAAACAATGGACGCCATGCGTCCCGACAAACAGGTGAAAATAGCTTCGGAAACGCTTTATATCTATGCACCTTTGGCACATAGAATTGGCCTTTACAACATCAAAACCGAACTTGAGGATTTAGGACTGAAATATACACAGCCAGAGGTGTATAATGACATTCTTAACAAAATTCAGGAAAGCAAGGAAGAACAGGACCAGTACATCGAACAGTTTAGCAGTGTCATCAAAAATTCCTTGGACAAGGAAGACTTTAAGTATACTATCAAAGGAAGACCAAAATCCATTTTTTCCATTCGTAAAAAGATGGTAAACCAGGGCGTATCTTTTGACGAGGTTTATGACAAGTTTGCCATTAGGATTATTTACAAATCCGAGGACCACAACGAAAAGTTTTTGGCTTGGAAAATATACTCGATAGTTACGGACCATTTTAGACCAAACCCAATCAGACTAAGAGACTGGATTTCTTCACCAAAATCGACAGGGTACGAGGCTTTGCATATCACCGTTATGGGCCCAAAAGGCAGATGGGTTGAAGTTCAGATTAGGAGTGAGCGCATGAATGAAATTGCCGAAAAAGGCTATGCAGCGCACTACAAATACAAACAAGAAGACGAAAAGGAAGATAATCTAGAGAGTTGGATTAACAGATTACAAGAAGCTTTGGAAAACCCAAGCGTTAATGCCGTGGATTTTGTAGAACAATTCAAGCTCAATCTTTATTCCCAAGAAATATTTGTATTCACACCTAAAGGAGAGCTAAAATCGTTGCCCAAGGGTGCTACATCCCTAGATTTTGCCTTTCATATACATACCGAGGTAGGCATGCATACCCGCGGTGCTAGAGTAAACGGAAAACTCGTCCCCTTAAGCCAAGAACTAAAAAGTGGAGACCAAGTTGAAATTGTAACTTCTGAAAGTTCCAAACCCAATGCCAACTGGTTGGATTACACCACCACGGCTCGAGCGAGGGCAAAAATTAAATCTGCCCTGCGTGAAGACCGTAAAATTATAGGCGAGGAAGGCAAGGAAATTTTAAGAAGAAAGCTGAAGCAACTAAAAATAACTCTTAACGAATCAACGGTAAACGATTTGGTTCGCCATTTTAAACTGCAAACAAGTCTGGATTTGTTCTACCGAGTTGGGATCGGTTCTATTGACAACGTAATGCTAAAGGATTTTGCCTCCTCCAGAAGCAACGCCTTCGTTAGTTTTTTTAAAAACCGCATTACCAAAAAGACTACCATTCCTAAGGAAGATATTGAAAAAGAAGAAGTTACCTCCAATTACGACTCCTTGGTTTTCAACAAAGAAGAGGAAAAACTGGACTACAAACTGTCCAACTGTTGTAACCCGATTCCAGGAGACGACGTCTTTGGTTTTTTAACAGTTTCTGAAGGGATTAAAGTGCATAAAAACAACTGCCCAAATGCCTTGAGCCTTCAATCTAACTACGCCTATCGAATTATGCCGGCCAAATGGATAGACTCTAGCCAGCAGGAATATGCTACCGAAATCAAAGTATCGGGGATTGACCAATTGGGCTTGGTAAACGATATCACCAAAATTATTTCGGACAACATGCACGTAAATATGAAAAGCCTTAGTTTTGAAACGGATGACGGCTTGTTCACAGGGAAAATCAAAGTCATTGTAAAAAACAAGGCGCTTTTACGAAAATTATTAGCTAAACTCGAAAAAATAAATGGGATAGATAAAGTGTCAAGAGTATAAAAAATGTAAATTTGCACTCGCAATTATGGGTTCCACAACAGATAGCAAAAATCAAGAGATTGTAAAAAGCGTTTTTACCAACTTTTTGGAAAGCAACGGGCACAGAAAAACACCCGAACGCTATGCTATACTCCAGGAAATTTACGATAGCACGGAGCATTTTGATATCGAGTCGCTTTACCTGAATATGAAGAACAAAAAGTATAGGGTATCACGAGCCACTCTTTACAATACGATTGAATTGCTTTTAGAATGCGGTTTGGTACGAAAGCATCAATTTGGTCAAAATCAGGCGCATTACGAAAAATCCTATTTTGATAGACAGCACGACCACGTGATTCTAACGGATACGGGTGAAGTGATTGAATTTTGCGACCCCAGAATTCAATCTATCAAAAAAACGATTGAGGAGGTCTTCAATATCGAAATCAACAACCACTCGTTATATTTTTACGGGAACCGCAAATCTTCAGAGGCTAACACCGAAAAAAACAACTAACAAATTTATTTTAGAATGGCAGTAGATTTACTACTAGGACTACAATGGGGAGACGAAGGCAAGGGAAAAATTGTTGATGTACTCACCAAAAACTACAATATTATTGCACGTTTTCAAGGAGGACCAAATGCTGGGCACACCTTGGTTTTTAACGGACGGAAGCACGTTTTGCATACGATTCCCTCTGGGATTTTTCATGACGAAGCTATTAATTTAGTTGGTAACGGCGTAGTCATTGATCCTGTAATTTTTAAGAAGGAATTAGATAAACTTGAAGAGCAAGATGTGGATTTCAGAAAATCGCTATTGATTTCAAGAAAAGCGCATATCATATTACCAACCCACCGACTTCTGGATGCGGCCAGTGAGGCTTCAAAAGGAAAGGCCAAAATCGGCTCAACCCTAAAAGGCATTGGACCAACTTACATGGACAAAACGGGAAGAAACGGAATTCGTATTGGTGAATTGGAATTGAGTGACTGGAAAGAGCGCTACAGGGCTCTGGCAGACAAACATGAATCCATGATTGATTATTACGATGCCGCCATTGAATACGATTTAAAGGAATTGGAAAGCGAGTTTTTTGAAGCCGTAAAGGTTTTGAAATCCTTAACGTTTATTGACTCTGAGGAATACGTTTATCAAGCCCAACGCCAAGGCAAAACCATTTTGGCTGAGGGCGCCCAAGGGTCATTACTGGATATTGATTTTGGAACCTATCCGTTTGTAACTTCCAGCAATACCACTGCCGCAGGTGCATGTACTGGATTAGGCGTTGCTCCTAACCAAATTGGTGATGTTTTTGGTATTTTCAAGGCTTATACGACCCGTGTGGGATCGGGCCCGTTCCCAACGGAATTATTTGATGAAGACGGGGAAACCATGGCCAAAGTTGGCCACGAATTTGGAGCTACCACTGGTCGCCCAAGACGATGTGGCTGGCTGGATTTGGTGGCTCTAAAATATGCGGTACAAGTGAATGGTGTTACCCAATTGATGATGATGAAGGGCGATGTGCTTTCAGGCTTTAAAACTTTAAAAGTATGTACGGCATACAATTACAAAGGTGAAGTCATCAAACATTTACCGTATAATATCGAACCCGAAAATGTGACTCCAATTTATACTGAATTTAAAGGCTGGAGCGAAGATTTGACCAAAATGTCCGAAGCTTCAGAATTGCCAAAGGAACTAAATGAATACATTGCATTCTTGGAAAAGGAACTGGAAACACCAATCACCATTGTTTCAGTTGGGCCGGATAGAAAACAGACGATTTTCAGGAACTAAAGGATTAAATAAAAGTTGATTGAAGGCCTAAAATGTAAATCGTTTTAGGCTTTTTTTTATTTAGAAAATACCAGCACCATAAAAATGCCATAACCCAGAACCAAAAAGAAGCCTTTAAATCTACTAATCTGCATTTGCTTGGGCAGAAATATCATTGGTATTAGCACCGCTGCAAACCCTAGCATCCAGAAAATATCATTGGTGAGTATTTGTGGTTCGGTCACCGGAATAGGCTTTACCAAGGAAGTCATCCCCAGTACTGAGCCAATATTAAAAATATTTGAGCCAATTAAATTACCCAGGGAAATGGCCTTTTCCTGTTTGGCCGCAGCAATAACCGATGCTGCCAATTCGGGAACACTAGTACCAATGGCTATTAAAGAAACGCCAATTACGGCTTCACTTACACCTATTGCGCGAGCCACTTCTTTAGAGCCCTCCACCAACCACTCACTACCAAAATAAAGTGAGGCCGCTCCAATCAACAACCATAAAATAATTTTGAAATTTGAAACAACGGCCAGTGATTCATCCACTTCCTCGGAAACTGCATCTTTTTTGGCACTTCTAATCAGCACAAACAAGAATCCTATCAATCCCAAAAACAGAACACCACCTTCAAGGGCAGTTAAAATTTCGTCGTTTTTCAAAAAGTAATAAAACGCAATAGAAAAGACCATCATTACAGGCCAGTTCAATTTATAAAAGGATTTATCCACCATTATAGGCCCAACCAAAGCGGTAATCCCCAAAACCAAACCTATATTGGCAATATTTGAACCGACCACATTGTTGATGGCAATAGCAGGCGAACCCGAAAGCGCGGCTTGAAGGCTTACTAGTAATTCTGGTGCTGAAGTCGCAAAGGATACTACCGTCATCCCAATTACCATTTTTGAGATATTGAATTTAAAGGAAAGTGCTACTGACGAACGTACCAAATATTCCCCACCAATTACCAAAAGCACAAAACCTAGGATGACCCAAAGTAAACTCATACACTATTTTTTTTGCGAAGATAATACTAAGATTTAACGATTTACAATTTTCGATTTACGAGTTATAAACAGCTATATAACTAAAAATTTCGTTAAATAACTATAATTTTAGTTATATAACTACAAAAATAGTTTATATTTGCAAAGCACTTCATTCGGCAAACATTAAAACAAGTTGAGAAAGCAATGGTTTTTGCGGATAGGTGCGTTAGGGATTGAAGAGGAAAGCCCACAGCGAGCCCGAAGGAGCGAGCGAGGACTTGGAACGGAAAGCCCGACCGAAGCGATCCTGCAAGGTTTTGAAAACCTTGTAGGTATGAGCGAAGGTAACGCCCAAATAAAAATTTAAAATACATGGAAAAACTAACAAACAAAGAGGAAGAAATTATGCAGATTTTATGGAAGCTTGAAAATGCTTTTGTAAAAGATGTTTTAGCAGAAATTAAAACGGATAAACCCCATTATAACACGCTTTCCACCATTATTCGGAATTTGGAGGAAAAAGGATATGTAAGCCATAACGCCTACGGAAAAACCCATCAATACTACCCTGTTGTAAAAAAGGAGGACTACCGAAAACGATTTATGAACAATGCCATACATAATTATTTTAATAACTCATACAAGAACGTAGTATCGTTTTTTGCCAAGGAAGAAAAAATTAGTGTTGAGGAACTCAAAGAGATCATTGATTTAATTGAAAAGAAAAAGTAGGCTATGGAGTTTTTATTAAAATCGAGTGCCATTTTGGCGATTTTCTACCTCATCTATTTTATCTTCTTGCAACGTGAAACATTTTTTGAGCACAACAGGTGGTTTTTATTAAGCGGGATTTTGCTGTCGCTTATTGTGCCATTAATTACTATTCCTATTTACATTGAACAGGCGCCACTAACTTTTAGCAATGCAGAGCTACTGTATAGCGATTACACGACATTTTCATCTAACGCGGATAAGCCTCCCACCAGTTTTAACTTCCAGGATTATATTTTAGGCATTTACTTTTTTGGGGTGGCCATTTTTGTCTCCCGGTTACTATTCCAACTGCTGTCCTTGATCAAAATCTCATCGGGAAAAATCGCAAGGAAGGATCCAGATGTAGTTATAATCGAAACCTCAAAAGATATTACTCCCTTTTCATTTTTTAAATGGATTGTTTATAACCCAGCCCAATTTGATAAGCAGGAACTGCAACAAATACTCAATCATGAGAAAGTGCATGTTAAGGGCCTCCATTCCATAGACATACTTTTGTCCCAAGTGTACTGTACCCTGTTCTGGTTTAATCCCATTGCATGGCTGTACAGCAAAAGCCTAAAGTATAATTTGGAATTTATTGCCGACGAACGTGCTATGGGATTGTCAGATTCAATTAAGGACTACCAATATGCGTTGTTAAAAACCATCACTCCAGAACACAACTTATCAATCACAAATAATTTTTATAATTCATCCATCAAAAAACGAATCATTATGTTACAAAAATCAAAATCAAAATCCGTCAATTTATTGAAATACCTTTTTATACTGCCTGCTTTGGGCTGGTTTTTAATGAGTTTTAATACGGAGGAGGTATTTATTTCATCTCAGAATAACCCAGATTCTGTACTGGATTTTCATCAAAATAAAGAAAAATCAGAAACACTTCATGTCCTCGATGGTATGACCGACGAACAGTTACAACAACTAAAGGAATATTTGAATAACAAAGAGTACCTATTGAAAATAAACTTGTTAGAAAGAAATCATAACGGTTTAATTACCTCAATTGATTTGGAGATACAAAGTGATTTTGGGAACGCTACTTTTGACACATCATCAATCCTTCCCATTAAGCCCATAAAAATAGTTTTGGACAAAGCACATAACGTTATCGAAATTGGAAATCCATCAAGCAACGAAATGAAAGTTGTTATGGGTTTTCCATCTCCAAAAGAAGCGGATGTCTATAAACAAAGTAAAAGACTGAAAAACATAATTCCGGAAGAACACTTAAAAAATGCTCTAATATTTTTGGATAACAAGGAAGTTTCAAGAGACAAGATTAGCGACTTAAGTTCAAATGACATTGAAAGGATTGAGATACTTGAAGCCAATAACTCCATAAAAAAGTATGGAGAAAAAGGCGAAAACGGCGCTATTGAAATAGAAACTGTAAAGTTTACCTTGGCCATGCACCCGGGAACAGGAAAATCGATGATGGTTGCGGATACGAAAAAAGGGACAACAAAATTTACGGGTAAGGCTAATATTAAGTTTAGCCCAGATAGTTTGGGTCTGATAGTTGTTGACGGAAATACCTCAAACAAAAAAGAACTTGAAAAAATTTCGCCATTGAGAATCGAGAGTGTTAATGTCTTAAAGAATAGGTATGCAAAAGAAAAATACGGTGATACTTTAAGGGGTGATGTTTTGGAAGTTGTTACCAAGACATTCGCAAAAAACAACGAATGGAAGGCAACTCAAAATCGAAACCGCAACATAATACACGCCACTAAAGATACCATTTACGTTCATAAAAAACCAGATATTATTGCTGAGTTTCTAAGGGACAAGAACTTAAATAATACCCCCTTATTTATTGTTGATGGAAAAGAGGTTACTAAATCTGACTTCGCTTTGATTGACCCCCTTCAAGTTGAAAGAATGTCGATAATTAAACCTGGTCAACCTGATTTAGGGGAGTATGGAGACAAAGGCAAGAATGGTGTCGTAAATATTACAATGAGAACAGAAAACTCCAAATCTCCTTTTGTTAAGGTTATTGGCAACCCCATGTTTATAGTTGATGGCAAGAATGTGACCGCCACTGAATTTCACAACATACACCCTGACAATATAGGTTCCTTAAAGATTATGAGAGACAAAAATAGTGGCTCAAACAAAAGTATTGTTAAAGTAGTAACGAAATAACGCATAAAACCTTATTGTTTTTAAAGGCACCCCAATCGGGTGTCTTTTTTTGTTGAAAAAGATGAAAACCCTAAAAAAATCCCATTTAAAGACCAAATGCCCCTTAGTTTTAAAAAAACACTTCCAAAAACCCCTATAATTGTTTCGTTTTGAAACAAAAATAGCTCAACACAATTCTTTTTTAAAACAATTTATAAGCAAGTCACATTCATATCGAAACCAATATCATTTTTTTACTTACAATTCAGTATGCAAATTTATCGATTTTCATAAAAACGTTTGGTGGACATTGTGCCAAATATATATCTTCAAAAAACAGCACAATTATTAACCCTTTAAAACCCGCAAAAATATGATCACACTTGCCAAATTTGTCATTGACATAATCCTTTTGATTATTTCAATGTTCTAAACCCAAAAAAAAGTAAAACTTAGTCTAGAATAAGTTTTACTATTTTTGTTTCAACAACATTTCAGGTGAAAAAGCAAGTTTTTAAATTTTTAGCGAAGGTTAATAAATCGTTACTCCCAAGCTATTCAAAAAGGAAATTAGATTTAGCCAAGGCCAGTAAACTACAACTCGCCTTAATTGGTTGGCGCTGGTACGTTACGAAAAATGCGTTGGATTGATATCTTTTCAAGTGCCTAAAAAAACCTAAGCTTTTGGAGGCCTTAAACCAAGGCAGAATTACATATTCTAACAAAGCTCCTCCCAATATAATTATGGAAATTCGAATATCCACAAAACACTAGTCTATAGAAATACTTAAAGAAGAATTATTTTTTAGACTTTTGCTAAATTCTTGTGCAATTTTGGTTGCAACAATTTTCAATGGCAGCGAGCCATAAATATAGGAATTTGTCAAGACTACCACCACCACTTTTGCTTCTGGAATCATTACCATGCTGGCCTGTCCACCAGTTGGTGACCCACCATGATTAACAAGCGTATTTCCTGAAGCTAATTTATAAAAGTTCCAACCCATACCGTGAAATTGGGGAAACGGTGAATTTTCATATGGACTTATTGGCCGAAGCATGGACTTAAAGCTGGAATCTTTTATTATTTGTCCGTTTGTTAATGCCAGTCCGAATTTTGCTAAATCCTTAGATGTAGATAGAAAACCACCTCCCGCCCATTTATAGCTACAATTCTCATCCGGGGCAATCTCTACCCGCTTTCCTATTATAGTTTTGTTATAGCTTGTCACTCTTTCGCTTAAAGGCTTATCAATATAATCTGCACCTGTGGATGACATTCCTAATGGCTCAAAAATCAAAGCACCCATAAGATCTAAGAAATTCACATTAGTAGCTTTGGCCATTGCTTCTCCTACTAGAGTGTATCCAAATGTACTATAGCTATATTCAGTTCCTGGCTGAAATAACAAACTGTCATGGGAAAAAAGACCAAGCCTCTGTTCTGAGTTCGAAAAGTCATCATCCACATGTAGATCAATAGTAAAATAAGGCGGTGGCCATTTAAATTTTGTATGGTAATGCCGAATGCCCGACCGGTGAGAAAGCAGGTGTTCTAAAGAAATCTTGTAAGGTTTTTTAGGGAATTCTGGAACAATCTCACAAATATCAGTTTGTAAATCTATCACTCCGTCTTCAAAAAGCCTCATAGCTGCCGTAGCTGTCAAAGGCTTGGATAAACTTCCTATTGGAAATTTAGATTGAATGGTGAGTGGTGTCTGGTTTTCAAGATTGGCATAACCATAAACTTCAGACCATACAACTTCATTGTTGACCCCAACACTAATAGAATATCCAGGGGCATGAAATTTTTGGCTTCTTTGCTTAAGAATGTTTTTAGCTTTTTTTATGTGACCTGTATAGCGATCATCATATATCTCTGTGGACACAGGGTTTAAATGATCCGCATTAGGGAGTGCATCTCCATTTAAGTAATTCCATAGCAATGAAAAGAAGATGAAAAATAATATTATAGATAAACTAATTAGTATGAACTTTAAAGTTCTAAAGAAAAATTTACTCATGTCTGGTCATTGAAATTTATGTCTTTCAGAAGTTTTTCAATTTCTGATAATTGAGGCTTATATTTATTCCTTATTCTTTTTCTTGTTAATACGGTCAAAACAACTATTAATAGTACATCTGGTAAGAACAGCCCGAATGCTATTGGTAATGAATAATTAGTGAAGTAACTAAACTCAGGCGTAATAAACTGGCCAAGCGTTGTAACCAACAACCCTCCCAGATAAATAAATGGAAGCTTGCGAAAGAAAGATATTCGGTTTTCTATCTGGTTTTTTCTTACAAGTAATATTCCATTTACAGTTTGGTTAAATGCACGTTGCTTTTTCTTTTGGGAAATATGTCTAATAATGATATGTAAGCTAATTGCAAAGGCGTACAAAGGAAATAATATAAACCATCCAAATGGAGGAAAAATGTCCATTTCACGCATTTGACCTGAACCTATATTAACAAAAAGATAAACCCAAAATAAAAGTGAGAGAAATGCTAATAACATTATAGTTCCAGAGATAAAGAGTATCCAAAAGTTATTTCTTGTATGTTTTCGGACATTTCTATTAATTAACTGAAGAGCTTCATGCTTATTCAATTTCGGTTTTATATTTTGTTCATTCCAATCTTTTAATACTTCTTCAAATTCCATTTCAATCTCTTTTAATTAATCCTAAAAGCTTTTTCTTGACACGATGAATTCGGACACCCACTGCAGGCTCTGAAAGTCCCATTATTTGAGAAATTTCCTTATGACTCACTTCATCAAGTACAAGTAAGATCAGTGATCTATCTATTTTGTTAAGCTTCCTAATCCCTTGATAGAGATATTCAAAGTGGTCTGGATGATCATCATCCATTTTAAGCAATGCTGAAGGCAAATCAATTGACTTTATTAGCTCGAGCCTTTTTGATTCCCGTTTTTTCCATAAAGTTGCTCGGTTAATCGCAACTTTATAGACCCAAGTCATTGCCGATGACTCTCCTCTAAAATAAACAGTAGATTTCCATATTTGAATAATGATTTCTTGGTAGAGATCGTCAAAATCATCCGCGCTACTAGTAAAAGATCTAGCAATCTTTATAATTACGCCTTGATATTTATCAAACCAATCCATGAAAAGTTTCTCTTGTTCCATTTGATTCATCTTAACATATTAGAGTACAAATGTTATTCAATTTTACATTTTGGAATGATTATTTTAAAATTAGATATGAATAAGGTACCTACACCTCTCCTTTTCTGAAATAGAGGATTCACTTATATAAAGTACAATGTTCCTCGAAGTATAACTAATTAAATTAACCCGTTGTGCATTTTAAATAATGCTAGTTTTAATATTGTTGATATTTCTATCAAAGACAAAC